>DASSTK010000167.1:0-4494 GCA_035707945.1 Sphingomonas sp. | reverse complement strand
GAGCGTGCATCCAGCGGGGCAAATGCGACCGTGGGCGAAATGGTTCCGCCGAGCGCGCGCAGGACTGGCTCGCAGGGCGGGAACGCCGCGGCGGAAGCTTCGCCGCCGCGGCCGCCCGACGCGATCAGTAGAACAGACCGTGGCTCCCGCCCACCGCGCCGAGCACGGTGACGAGGCTCAGGAGCAGCATGATGCGATGGAAGCGCTCCATCCGATCGAACAGCCGCGCCGATTGGCCGGACGCCAGCGCGCGCTCGAGGCGGCGGTGCAGGAACAGCGGCTCGATCACGAACAGCATGGCCATGAAGACCAGCCACAGCGCCGCCATCAGGTCCATCCACCAGAAGCCGGGGATGGCGAAGCGATCCCAGGCGTCCATCCGCCCGGTCATGTAGAGGCCGCTCAGGCCCGCCAGCAGCACGCTGATCCGCGCCTGCCAGACGAAGCCCTCCTCGGCCTCCAGAAAGGCGGCGAGGCGCTCCTCGGGCGGCCTGCGGCGCCGCACGGTCGGAAACAGCACCGTCGTCACGAAGCCCACCCCGCCGATCCACAGCACGATCGAAAGCACATGGACGATGCGGGCGATGGCGATGTCCACGATTTCCCCCTTCAACTCCTGCCGAGCAGATCGGCGAGCACCACGGCGTCGTTATGCTCCTCGTCCCGGGCCGCGTACAGAAGGGTCAACCTCAGCTTGCGGCTCATGCCCCTCAGCTCCGCGAAGGCCGTGCTCCCGTCCAGCTCCGCCTTGTAGCGGCGGCGGAACTCCAGCCAGCGTTCCGGCTTGTGGCCGAACCATGTGCGCAGCTCCGCGCTCGGGGCGACATCCTTGAGCCAGAGATCGAGATGGGCCTTCTCCTTGGTCAGCCCGCGCGGCCACAGCCTGTCGATCAGCACCCGGCAGCCGTCGTCCGGCGCGGGCGGCTCATAGACGCGCTTGACCCGTATGTCCGTCGCCATCGCCGCTCTCCACGTTGAGCCAGGCCATCACCTTGTCGCAAGCCTCGTCGACGCCTCCGGTTCCCTCCAGCCGAAGCACCGCCTCGTCCGGGGCGGGGCATTCCAGCGTGGCGAGCTGGCTGGCGAGCAGGGAGGCGGGCATATAATGGCCGGTGCGATGGACGAGGCGCGCCTTCAGCGTGGCCTCGTCGGGATCGAGCAGCACGAAGCGCAGCCGTTCGGCCCCGGCGCGGCGCAGCCGGTCGCGATAGGCGCGCTTCAGGGCCGAGCAGCTTATCACGCCCCATTCTCCCGCCCGCTCGCGCGCGGCGATCCAGCCCGCCACCGCGTCCAGCCAGGGGGCGCGATCGGCGTCGTTAAGAGGATGCCCCGCCTTCATCTTGCCGACATTGGCGGCGGGATGGAGCTCGTCGCCTTCCTTGAACACGCAGCCGATCCGCTCGGCGAGCGCCTTGCCCACGCTGGTCTTGCCGCAGCCCGAAACGCCCATCATCACCAGGACCAGAGGCTCGCCGCCCCTTCCGCCGATCATGCCTTGCCCTCAGGGCCGGGCGCGTCCGTCTTCTTCATCGGCTGCGGCGCGCGCGGCGCGATCTGCTCGGCGCGCTGCCTGGCCGGGCCCTTCACCTTCAGCAGATTGTGCGCCGTGTTGATGAGGCCGATATGGGAGAAGGCCTGCGGGAAGTTGCCGAGCAGCATCTTGCCCCGGGGATCATATTCCTCCGAAAGCAGGCCGAGATCGTTGCGCAAGGCCAGCAGCCGATCGAACATCGCCTTGGCGTCGTCGATGCGGCCGGCCAGCACATAGGCGTCCGCCAGCCAGAAGCTGCACGCCAGGAACGCGCCTTCGTAGCCGCCCACGCCGTCGTCGGTATGCTCGGGCGAGTAGCGCAGCACGAAGCCGTCGCGCATCAGCTCGCGCTCGATCGCCTCGATCGTGCCGATCACGCGCGGATCATCGGGCGGCAGGAAGCCCAGTTGCGGCATCAGCAGCAGGCTCGCGTCCAAGGTCTTGCCGCCATAATATTGGACGAAGCTGTTCTTGGCCTTGTCGAAGCCCTTGGCGCAGATCTCGGCATGGATCGCCGCGCGCACCTCGCGCCAGCGATCGACGGGGCCGTCCAGCCCGTAACGCTCGACGCTGGTGACGGCGCGGTCGAACGCCACCCAGCACATCATCCGCGAATGGGTGAAGGCGCGCGGATCGCCGCGCACCTCCCAGATGCCGCGATCGAGGCTCTGCCAGCATTTCTCCAGATGATGGAGCAGCACCTTCTGCAGCCGCCACGCCTCGTCCTGCGGCTGCAGCTCGGCCTCGCGCGCGGCGTGGAGCGTGTCGATCAACTCGCCATAGACGTCGAGCTGCATCTGATCGGCGGCGGCGTTGCCGATGCGGACCGGCTTGCTGCCCTCGAAGCCCGCGAGCCACGGTATCTCGAACTCGGGCAGCCAGCGTTCGCCGGCGATGCCGTACATGATCTGGAGCTGCTGCGGATGGCCCGCCACCGCGCGCAGCAGCCATTGCCGCCACGCCTCGGCCTCCTCGCGATAGCCGGCGTTCAAGAGCGCGTAGAGGGTGAGCGCCGAATCGCGCAGCCAGCAATAGCGATAATCCCAGTTGCGCTGTCCCCCGATCGCTTCGGGCAGAGAGGTGGTCGGCGCGGCGACGATGCCGCCGGTCGGCCGGAAGATCAGCATCTTGAGCGTGATGAGCGAACGCGTCACCGGCTCGCGCCATTCCTCCGCCAGCCCCTCGACGCTGCCGCGCTTCGCCCATTCGCGCCACCAGACGACGGTGCGCTCCAGGCTTTCGCGGCGATCGGGCACGAAATGGGGCGGCTTGTTGGAAGGATGGTAGGAAAGGGTGAGAGGCACGCTCTCGCCCTTTTCCACCGTGAAGCGGGCGACGGTCCTGAGCCCCTGCCCCTTGAGCGGCAGGGTGGTGTGAAGCTCCACCGCGTCCGGCCCCGCAACCGCGCTCATGCCGTAATCGCGCTTGCGCACCCAGGGGACAGCCTGGCCGTGCTCGAAGCGCAGCGCCAGCTCCATCTCCATCTCGACGCGGCCGGAAACGCCGGTGACGATCCGCACCACGTCCACCTTCTCTTCATTTTCGGAAAGCGGCATGAAATCGGTGAGGCAGACAACGCCTTCGGCCGTCTCGAACCTGGTTTCGAGCACGGCGGTGTCGGGCAGATAGCGGCGGTGCGTGGCGACGATCTCTCCCTTGGGCGCGATCCGCCAGCGTCCGTTTTCCGGCGTGCCGAGCAGGGCGGCGAAGCAGGCGGGCGAATCGAAACGCGGCAGGCACAGCCAGTCGATCGAGCCGTCCCGTCCGACCAGCGCGGCGGAAAGCATGTTGCCGATCAGGCCGTAATCCTCGATGCGGCGGCCGGTCTCCTGCCCCCCGGTCTGCCCGCGCTCCTCCGGCGCGATCGGTTCAGCCGCCATGAGCGAACGCCGGATAATCGGTCATGCCGCCGTCGACGAACACGGTGGTGGCGGTCATGTAGCTGGCGACGTCGGAGGCCAGCACCACCGCCATATTGGCGATATCCTCCGGCTCGCCGATGCGGCCGAGCGGTATCTTGGTCAGCAAATCCTTGTAGCCCTGCGGGTCCGCCCACACCGCCTTGTTGATCGGCGTGCGGATCGCGCCGGGCGCGATGCAGAGCACGCGCACGCCGTGCGGGGCCGCCTCCTGCGCCAAGGACTTCGCCATCATCGAAAGCCCGCCCTTGCTGGCGGTATAGGCGCTGTAGCCGGTCCAGGCGATCACCTCGTGCACGCTCGATGTGTTGAGCACCACGCCCGATTTCTGCGCCACCATCCGCTTGAGCGCCTGCCGCGCGCAGAGGAACGCGCCTTTCAGGTTGATGTCGATCACCTTCATCCAGTCGTCGACATCGGTTTCCCAGCCGGTCGCGGCGCGGCCGTCGATCCCGGCGTTGTTGACGAGGATGTCGATGCCGCCCCATGTCTCGTCCAGCTTGGCGAACATAGTCTCCACCGCGTCCGCGTCGCTGATGTCGGCGAGCAGGCCGAGCGCCTCTCCGCCCTGGGCGGTGAACTCCTTGACGAGCGCGTCGGTGTCTTCGGGCCGCACCAGATAGTTGATCGCCACCCGCGCGCCTTCCGCGGCGAACGCCCGCGCCATCGCCGCGCCCAGCCCCGAATTGCCCCCGGTGACGAGAACGCGTTTGCCCTTGAGATCAATCTTCATGGCGCTTCCTTGTAAATGGACGGGAGATGATTTTGAAACCCCACCCATGAACCAGCACCGCGCCCGGCCGTTCCGGCGCCGCTCGTTTAACCGCTCGACTCGCGCCCGCGCCTGCCGGTAAACTCAGCGTCCGCAACAGAGGGACCTCCCACCGCCGCCATGCCCGACGATTCCAGTAGAAGCCCCGCCGAGGAAGGCGGGAACCTGTGGTCCGTCCTGCGTCATCTGCTGTTCGGCGACGAAGCCGAGCCGACGCTCCGCGAAGAGATCGAGGAAGCGATCGAGGAGCATGAGGGGGATGCCCCCAACGC
>DASSTK010000166.1:0-13917 GCA_035707945.1 Sphingomonas sp. | reverse complement strand
GTGCCGGTGATCCGCGACGCCGACAAGCTCTCGGTCGCCGAGATCGAGAAGACGATCGGCGATTTCGGCAAGCGCGCCAAGGAAGGCGCGCTCAAGATGGAGGAGATGAAGGGCGGCACCTTCACCATCTCCAACGGCGGCGTGTTCGGATCACTGCTCTCCACCCCGATCATCAACCCGCCGCAGTCGGCGGTGCTGGGCCTCCACCGCATCGAGGAGCGGCCGGTGGTGAAGAACGGCCAGATCGTCGCCCGCCCGATGATGTACCTCGCGCTCAGCTACGACCATCGCCTGATCGACGGCCGCGAGGCGGTGACGTTCCTCGTCGCGCTCAAGAACGCGATCGAGGATCCGACGAGGCTGCTGATCGATCTGTGAGGAAATGGTCGGGCATCGGCCAAGACTCCGGCCTTCGCCGGAGCACTAAAGGGCCGATGTGCTCCGGCGGAGGCCGGAGCCTTGGATGAGCGCTATGAAATCAGGTTGGGTCTATCTCATGGCGAATCATCGCCGCGGACAGACCTATCTGGGAGTGACGAGCAATTTACCGCAGCGGGTCTGGCAGCATCGTAACGGAGTTATCAACGGGCATTCGAAGGAGAAGGGCTGCATCCTGCTCGTCTGGTGCGAACATTTCGAGGATTTGCAGGATGCGCGCGCCTGTGAGTATCGGATGAAGAAATGGAAACGCGCTTGGAAGTTGCGTCTGATAGAGGATCATAACCCCGATTGGCGTGATCTCTATGAGACATTGATTTGAGGTGTGCTCCGGCGAAGGCCGGAGCGTTGGCGGCGGAAGCGCAATTCCCCAAGGCTCCTGCCTTCGCAGGAGCACAGCGAGGCAAAAAATGGCAGACAGCAACTACGATTTCGACGTTCTCGTGATCGGCGCCGGGCCCGGCGGTTATGTCGCGGCGATCCGCGCGGCGCAGTTGGGCCTCAAGACGGCCTGCGCCGAGAGCCGCGCCACTCTGGGGGGCACCTGCCTGAATGTCGGCTGCATCCCCTCGAAGGCGCTGCTCCACGCGTCCGAGCTTTATGAGGAGGCCGCCTCGGGCAGGCTCGCCAAGCTCGGCGTCAAGGTCGAGACCAGCCTGGACCTCGATCAGATGCATGCGCAGCGCAAGGATGCGGTGAAGCAGCTCACCGGCGGCATCGAGTTCCTGTTCAAGAAGAACAAGATCGAATGGCTGAAGGGCCATGCCGCCTTCACCGGCAAGGACAGCGTGAAGGTCGGCGATCGCACCGTGCGCGCCAGGAACATCGTCATCGCCACCGGCTCCTCGGTGACGCCGCTGCCTGGCGTCACGGTCGATCAGAAGGTGGTGGTGGATTCGACCGGCGCGCTGGAGCTGCCGAAGGTGCCGGGCCACCTCGTCGTGATCGGTGGCGGCGTGATCGGGCTGGAGCTCGGATCGGTGTGGAAGCGGCTGGGGGCCAAGGTCACGGTCGTTGAGTTCCTCGATCAGATCCTGCCCGGCATGGACGGCGAGGTCCGCAAGGAAGCCAACAAGATCCTCAAGAAGCAGGGTCTGGAGTTCCGCCTCTCGACCAAGGTGACGGGCGTGGCGGTGAAGGGCGACAAGGCGACGCTGACCGTCGAGCCCGCCGCCGGCGGCGCCGCCGAGACGATCGAGGCGGACGCGGTGCTGGTCGCGATCGGGCGGCGCGCCAATACCGAGGGGCTGGCGCTCGACAAGGCGGGGCTCAAGGCCAACCAGCGCGGCCAGATCGAGGTGGACCATGATTTCGCCACCACCGTTCCCGGCGTCTGGGCGATCGGCGATGTCGTCCCCGGCCCGATGCTCGCCCACAAGGCGGAGGATGAGGGCATCGCGGTGGCCGAGAATATCGCCGGCCTCACCGGCATCGTGAACCACGATGTGATCCCGAGCGTGGTCTATACCATGCCGGAAATCGCGGGCGTGGGCTTGACCGAGGAGCAGGCGAAGGAGCGCGGCGAGGTCAAAGTCGGCAAGTTCCCGATGATGGCCAACAGCCGCGCCAAGACCAACCATGAGGGCGACGGCTTCGTGAAGGTGGTGGCGGACGCGAAGACGGACCGCGTGCTGGGCGTCTGGATCATCGCCAGCGTGGCGGGCACGATGATCGCCCAGGCCGCGCAGGCGATGGAGTTCGGCGCGACATCCGAAGACATCGCCTACACCTGCCACGCCCACCCGACCCATTCGGAGGCGCTCAAGGAGGCGGCGATGGCGGTGACGGGCAAGCCGATCCATATCTGATCGGCAAAAGCTGATCGAAGGCGCGATCCGTATCGAGGAACGGGGATGAAGGTTCGTCTCCTGTGGCCGCTGATCCTGCTCTCCGGATGTCATGGAGGGGATTGGCGGGCACAGGCGATCGCTCATGCCGAAGCGCAAATGCGTGTGGAAGTGAATGATCCGAACGCCAGCTTTTCGCGAGTCCAGTTCACCGGCGATGCGACCACCGGCCAGACCTGCGGTTTCGTGAAGGGAAGGGCGGGTGCGGAGGCTCCGGAAAAGACGGGACGCTTCATCGTCTATATCGATGAAACGGCCGGTCCTTTCGTGGAGGCCGGCATGGGCACGCAGTTCATGTCGCAGCAGGCCTTCGAAAGCGCCTGGCGGGCCGACTGCGTCCGGGAAGGCTATACTTCGTAAGTCTGGCGCGCTCCGATCACGTTGATCTTCCGATCCGCCGTCCTTTCCGATGATGACGCGCGCGGAACGGTTCGGAGGGGCGGGCGTTCTTCCCTGCTCCGGAGATGTTCCGGGTCAAACGGGGATCGTCTCGATGCTTTTCACCATCGCCGCCATCTTGTTCATCCTGTGGATCCTGGGCTTCTTCGCCTTCCACATCGCGGGCGGGCTGATCCATATCCTGCTCGTCATCGCCGTGATCGTGATCCTGTACGAGCTGATCGTCGGCCGGCGCAGGGTGTGACGGGTCAGCCCCCGAACACGCTCCATCCTGTCGCCTCGGCCAGCCGCTCCAGCGCCAGCACGCCGAGCTGGGAATTGCCGTTGGCGTTGAGGCCGGGGGACCAGACCGCGATCGACGCGCGGCCGGGCACGATCGCGAGAATGCCGCCGCCGACGCCCGATTTGGCCGGCATGCCCACCCGGAAGGCGAAGTCGCCGCTCGCATCATAATGGCCGCAGGTGAGCATCAGCGCGTTGATCCGGCGCGCGCGGCGCTCCGGGATGACGCGGCCGCCTTCCGGGTGCCGTCCGCCCAGCATCAGATAGCGCCCGGCGAGCGCGAGCTGGCGACAGCTCATCGCGATCGCGCAGGTATGGAAATAGGCGCCGAGCACCGGCTCAGGCGAGTGGTGGAGATTGCCGTAGGCGCGCATGAAATGGGCCAGCGCCCGGTTGCGCTCGCCCGTTTCCGCTTCCGATCGGGCCACCGCCTCGTCGATCGCGATCCCCTCGTCCCCGGCCAGATAGCGGATGAAGCGCAGCAATTCGCCGATCGCCTCGCGCGGGGCGGATCGTGAGAGGTTCACATCGGTGACGACCAGCGCGCCGGCGTTGATGAAGGGATTGCGGGGAATGCCGTGCTCGGCCTCGAGCTGGACGATCGAGTTGAACGCGCTGCCCGAGGGCTCTCGCCCCACCCGCCGCCAGAGCTGATCCCCCACCTTGCCGAGCGCCAGGGTGAGCGCGAACACCTTGGAGACGGACTGGATCGAAAAGGGTTCGTCCGCGTCGCCGCCGGTCAGCAACGCGCCTTCGGCGGTGGCGACGGCGATCCCGAAGCGCGCCGGATCGACATCGGCGAGGCTCGGAATATAGCGCGCCACCTCGCCGCGATCGGGCGCGGCGCGCATCTCCTCCACGATCGCGGCGAGGACGGCGGGAAGCTCCATGAGCGTGTCTTAGGGCGCATCCGGCCGGGAGGGAATCCGGGCTCCCGGTTTCATTGGCGAGGATTCAAATATTCGCGAAGCAGGAACTCAGGCGCGAAAGGTAATATTCCTCACCCGATCCCCTCATGGTGCATCGCTTCCTCCACCGAGGCGCGGGAGCGGACGCGGCCGAAATAGGCGGGCAGCGGATCGGGCAGCGGCATGTCGTTCTTCTTCGCCCAGAACAGCATGACGAACAGATAGGCGTCGGCAACGCCGAACCTGTTTCCGAACAGATAATCGCCCTCCATTCGCTCCGCGAGGTAGCCGAGCCGTTTGGCGATGGCTTCACCCGCCTTGCCCTTCTCCTCATCCGATGCGCCCTTGAAGAAGGGAGCGAAATTCTTGTGGAGCTCGGTCGAGATATAGGCGAGCGCCTCCAGCATCCGGGTGCGGCCCATCGGCCCGGGCGGAGCGAGGGCGGGAGCCTGGCCTGCGATCCAGTCGAGGATGGCGATATTCTCCGTCACCAGCTCGCCGTCGTCGAGGCGGAGCGCGGGGACATAGCCCTTGGGGTTGATCGCGGCGTAATCCTCGCCCTGCTCGGTGCGCCTCGTCTTGAGATCGACCCGATCATGCTCGAAGGCGATATCGGCCTCGTGCAGCGCGATATGATCCGAAAGGCTGCACGCGCCGGGCGCATAATAGAGTTTCATGGGGCCGTCTCCCTGGGGCTTCACGCCGGAGAACGCATGGTGCGCCCGATCGTTCTTGGCGGGCCGCGCGCAGGTCGGCTACGGATGCGCGATGCACCCGCATCTGCCGATTTCCGAGATCAGCCCCTGGCTGCCGTGGCTCGACATGGCGGGCCTCGCCGTGTTCGCGGCTTCGGGCGCGCTGGCGGCGGCGCGGGCGCGGCAGACGATCGTGACCTTCTGCTTCTTCGCCTGCGTGACGGGCACCGGCGGCGGCACGGTGCGCGATCTGCTGATCGGCGCGCCGGTGTTCTGGATGCACGACATCGCCCCGCTCGCCATCTGCCTGGGCGTCGCCTTCCTGGTGTGGCTGACGCCGCGCCGCTGGTGGCCCGAGCGCGCGCTGGACTGGTTCGACGCGGTGGGCCTCGCGGCCTACGCCGTCTATGGCGCGGGCAAGGCGCTGGGGCACGACATCCCGCCGCTGCCCGCCTTCGTGATGGGCGTGGTTTCGGCCTGCATGGGCGGCATCATCCGCGACGTGGTGGCGGGCGTGCCCTCGATCCTGCTCCGTCCCGAGCTCTACGTCACCGCCGCCGCGCTCGCGGCCGGATTGTTCGTGCTGCTGACGATGGCGGGGCTGGGCTCGCCCTGGCCGGGCGTGATCGCCGCGCTCGCCGGCTTCGGCCTGCGCGCCGCCGCGATCGCCCGGGGGCTGGCGCTGCCCGCCTACAAGGGCTGAGGCTGGGCGCGGGGATTTGACGCAACGGCGGGGTTGTTCGCCGTTCCCGCCGCCGCGGGGGGCGAGCCTGCCTGTGCGTCGCCGGTGGGCTCGGCCGCCTCGGAAGCCGTTGGAGATGCGGCCACCACGATATCGACCCGCCGGTTCTTTCTTCTCCCCTCGGGATTGTCGCTGCCGTCGAGATTGGCGTTGGGGGCGATCGGGCGGGTTTCGCCCAGGCCGATCGTGGTCATCCGCTCCTTCGCGACGCCCTGGGAGGCGAGATAGTCGCGCACCGCGTCGGCGCGCTCGAGAGAGATGCGGCGGTTGGTCTTGTCGTCTCCTTTGGAATCGGTGCTGCCCCGGATCGTGATCGGCGCGTCCGGACTCTTCAATGCCGCCGCGACGACGGGCGCGAGCGCCGCCTTGGTCGCATCGTCGATCTTCGAACCGTCATAATCGAAAGGGATGGTCGCTTTGAACGGTTCGGGCGGGGGCGGGGGCTGGGTCTTCTCGGCCTCGGCCACCACGGCGGGGCGCATCACCGAAGCGCTCGGTCCGGCGGCTTCCGCCTGCTCGGCATTATCGGCGGTTTCCGTCGCGGCGGGCGCCGGCGTCGGCTCATGCGCGGCCTGGTTCGCCTGCCCTGGCGGGCTTCGATCGTCGCAAGCGCCGAGAGCGAGGCAGGCGAGCGCCGCCGAAAGGAGAAAGATGCCGCGCCGCTCCAGTCCCATGCCTCCCGGTCTCCTTTCCGTTGCGTTCGCGCAGGCTAACGTCATCCGCCCTCCGCCGCCAAGGGCGCGGGTGTCGGTTCATCCCTCTTCCGCCTTTTCCGGGCCGGCGGCGGCGCGTAGGAGATGATCGTGTCGCCCGGCTCCGCCGCGGGCCGGGTCGCATGGGTGAAGAAGCGCAGCGCGCCGTTCCTGCGGACCAGCAGCAGCAGGTCGCCGCCTTCGGGCAGCGCCGCCTTGGCCGCCTCGAAATCGAACTTCTCGCTGATCTTCGTCACCCGGAAGCGCCAGCCCGCCTGCTCGCGCGCGATCAGATCCTCGACGCCGAGGCCCGAGGTGAACAGCGCGCGCCCGCGCAGCGAATCGGGCAGGCCGCGCGGATCGTCGTCCGCCGCGCTGCCGAGCTGATAGACCGCATCCCGCCCGATCTCCGGCGCGAACTCGTTGCAGACCAGCGCGTTATAGGCCTCGTTCTCGGTGGTGGCGGCAAGGAGCTGGAATTGGCCGAGATCGAGCCGCTCCTCCGTCATCTCCGACAGGATCTCGCCGTGGTAGGTGGGGATGCCCTGGAGGCGCGCGGGCGCGAGCCGCTGCCAGCTCGTGTCGCTGACCGTCACGGTCACGCCCAGCTTGCGAAGCTGATCGGCGAGCGCGAGGCTCCACGATGTCGCACCAACGATCAGCGCTCCCTTGGCGGCGTCGCTCTCGATCCCCAGCCGCCGCGCCCACCAGCGCGCGGTGAAGCCGTGGGCCACGATCGTCGCCACCACCACCGCGAAGGAAAGCGCGACCAGGGTGAAGCCGTCGCGATAGCCGAGATTGTCGAGCCTGAGGGCGAACAGGCCGGACACCGCCACCGCGACGATGCCGCGCGGCGCGAGCCAGGCGATGAACAACCGCTCGCGCCAGGGGAGGCCCGAGCGGATCAGGCTCAAGAGCACCGTCGCCGGGCGGACGGCGAACAGCATCACGGCGAGGAAGGCGACGAAGCGCAGCTCGAACAGCTTGAAGACGCCGAGATCGAGCGAGGCGGACAGGAGGATGAACACGCCCGAGACGAGCAGGACGGTGATATCTTCCTTGAATTTGTGGAAATCGCGGAAGCTCGCCAGCCGCATGTTGGCGAGCGAAACGCCCATCACCGTCACCGCGAGCAGCCCCGTCTCGCTCTGCACGAGGTTGGAAAGCACGAACACGCCGATCACCGTCACCAGCAGCACCGGCGATTTCAGATATTCGGGCACCGCCCCGCGCGGAAACAGCCAGCCGATCATCGCCGCGCCCGCGAAGCCGATCAACACCGCCACCGCGGCCGCGGCGATCAGCCAGCCGGCGACCCCCGCCACCGTCGCGCCCTCCTTGGCGTGAAGCAGATATTCATAGGTCATCACGCCGAACAGCGCGCCGATCGGATCGTTGACGATCGCTTCCCACTTCAGGATCGCGCGCGGGCGCTGGCCGATATTGAGCTGGCGGAGCAGCGGCAGCACCACCGTCGGCCCCGTCACCACCAGGATGCCGGAGAACAGGATCGCCACCGGCCATACCAGCCCCGCGACATAATAGCAGGCGAGCGCGCCGCCGACCCAACTCAGCGGCACCCCGATCAGGACCAGCCGGGAAACCGCCGTGCCGGCGTGCTTCAACTCGCGGAAATTGAGATTGAGCCCGCCCACGAACAGGATGATGGCGACCGCGATCGAGATCGCCGGATCGAGCATGTCGCCGAAATCCTGCGCGGGATGGAGGATTCCCGCCACCGGCCCGGCGAGGATGCCGGCGGCCAGCATCAGCGCGATGCCGGGCAGGCCGGTGCGCCACGCCGTCCACTGCGCCCCGATGCCGAGCGCGCCGATCAGCGCGATCATCAGCGCGTCATGCCCCATGCCCGCTCACACTCCCGTCGGCCGATCCCGAGAAGAAAACTGTCCAGCGACCGTCATTCTCCCTATAGAAAGGATGCGGCCGCGATCCGCAACCGGCCGCCCCAAAGCGCAAGGAGAGCGATCCCATGAAGCTCCGCCTCGTTCCCGCCGTCGCCGCCCTGATGCTCTGCACCGCGCCCGCCACCGCCGCGCTGCCGGTCGGCGCGAAGGCCCCGCTGTTCACCACCGAAGCCAGCCTCGCCGGCAAGGCCATGCCGTTCAGCCTGGCCGATGCGCTGAAGAAGGGGCCGGTGGTGCTCTATTTCTATCCCGCCGCCTTCACGCCGGGCTGCACCGTGGAAGCGCATGATTTCGCCGAGGCGACCGACGATTTCCACAAGCTCGGCGCGACGGTGATCGGCGTTTCGGCCGATCCGATCGCCAAGCTCCAGCGTTTCTCGGTGAGCGAATGCCGCAGCAAGTTCGCGGTCGCCTCCGCCACGCCCAGGATCATCGCGGACTATGACGTGAAGCTCGCCGACACCGCGCGCGCCAACCGCACCTCCTATGTCATCGCGCCCGACGGCAAGATCATCTTCGAATATTCGGCGATGGACCCGTCCGGCCATGTCGCCAAGACGATGGCGGCGGTGAAGGCCTGGAAGGCCGCGCACAAGGGCTGATCAGGCCTGCAGTTCGGTCCATGCCCGCCGCGCTGCGTTGGCGGCGTCATGGGCGAGGCGGATGGGGAGCGGCTGGCGGCGGCCTTCGGAGAGCGCCAGCGCCCATTCCACCGCCGTTTCCAGCGAGACGCGGTGGCCGATGCTGACGTAGATCGGGCGGCAGCGGGGGCGTGTGCGGACCGCCAGCGCGACCATCTCGCCGCGATCGACGAGCGGGGCGGTCGCGCCCGGCCGGTCGGCGAGATCGCCCTCGATCCGGCCGCACAGGATGGTCTTGGCGATGCCGATCGTGGGCGTGTCGAGCAGCACGCCGAGGTGGGTGGCGATGCCCGAGCGGCGGGGGTGCGCGCGGCCGTGGCCGTCGACGAACAGCAGATCGGGCTTCGTCTCCAGCGCCTCCCACGCGGCGACCAGCGACGGCGCTTCGCGAAAACCCAGATAGCCGGAAACATAGGGGAAGGGCGGGATGCGCGTCGCGGCGGAGGGCGGCAGCGCCTCCCGCTCCGGCCAATCGAGCGGCGCGATCGCGGCGTGGATCGGGCCGCTTCTGTCCCGCCATTTGCTCGACGTGTCGGCGCCCGCGATCCGCGCCACCGGCCCGATCCGGTCCGCCGTCTCGCAGACCTCGGCGATGGCGCGCTGAGCGCGGGTCGCGTCGGTGAGCGAGGGGGGCGCGATCCAGTCGATCGGCACGCGCCGAGTCGCCGCCCAGTCCGCCATTTCCTGCGTCGTGTCGATCATCATCTGCCCAATTTTCGTGCAGCCGGAGAAGTTCCTGCCCGCCTCTTGGGCAGACCGGCGACGGCCCGCCTTCTCCGGCCGGCTGTTGCTTGCGGTTCGCCGATTGGCACGCTTATTGGATGCCCGAGCGGGTGCGCCCGCCACTTAGGGCAAGGAGCGCGGACGAGGCCATGAAGAAGATCGAGGCGATCATCAAACCCTTCAAGCTCGACGAGGTGAAGGAGGCGCTGCACGAGGTGGGCGTCTCCGGCATCACCGTCACCGAAGCCAAGGGCTTCGGCCGGCAGAAGGGCCATACCGAGCTCTATCGCGGCGCCGAATATGTCGTCGATTTCCTGCCCAAGGTGAAGCTGGAGGTGGTGGTGGACGACAACCAGGCCGATCGCGTGGTGGAGGCGATCGCCGCCGCCGCGCAGACCGGCCGGATCGGCGACGGCAAGATTTTCGTGCTTCCCATCGAGCAGGCCGTCCGCATCCGCACCGGCGAGCGCGGCAGCGATGCGATTTGATCTTCTCCCCTCCCGCTCGCGGGAGGGGCCGGGGGTGGGCTCGCGCTCAACCCCAAGCGATTGACCCGGCTCAGGCCGGACGCCCACCCCTAACCCCTCCCGCAAGCGGGAGGGGGATCAAGAAGAAAGACCCCACAATGGCGAACAAGCCTTCCGACATTCTCAAGCTCATCAAGGACAAGGAGATCGAATGGGTCGACCTCCGCTTCACCGATCCCAAGGGCAAATGGCAGCATCTGACCATGTGCCAGAACGTGATCGGGGAGGATGAGCTGACCGACGGCTTCATGTTCGACGGCTCCTCGATCGAAGGCTGGAAGGTCATCAACGAAAGCGACATGATCCTGAAGCCGGATCTGGACGCGGTGTGGATCGATCCCTTCTCGGCCACCCCGATGCTGATCCTGGTCTGCGATATCGTCGAGCCTTCGACCGGCGAGCTTTACCATCGCGATCCGCGCTCCACCGCCAAGCGCGCGCAGGATTACGTCAAGGCGCTGGGCATCGGCGACACCGTTTATGTCGGCCCCGAGGCCGAGTTCTTCATGTTCGACGATGTGCGCTTCGGCTCGGGCTATGACGGGAGCTTCTACAAGATCGACGATATCGAGCTGCCCACCAATACGGGCCGCGAATATGAGGGCGGCAACCTCGCCCATCGCCCGCGCGCCAAGGGCGGCTATTTCCCGGTCGCGCCGGTGGACGCGGCGATCGACATCCGCGCCGAGATGGTCTCGACCATGCTCGAGATGGGCCTGCCGATGGACAAGCACCATCACGAGGTCGCCGCCGCCCAGCATGAGCTGGGCCTGACCTTCGGCACCCTGGTCGAAACCGCCGACCGGATGCAGATCTACAAATATGTCGTCCATCAGGTCGCCCACGCCTACGGCAAGACGGCGACCTTCATGCCCAAGCCGATCAAGGAGGATAACGGATCGGGCATGCACACCCACCTGTCGATCTGGCAGGGCGGCAAGCCGCTGTTCGCAGGCGACGGCTATGCGGGGCTTTCGGACACCTGCCTCTATTTCATCGGCGGCATCATCAAGCACGCCAAGGCCTGCAACGCCTTCACCAACCCGACGACCAACAGCTACAAGCGGCTGGTGCCGGGTTACGAGGCGCCGGTGCTGCTCGCCTATTCGAGCCGCAACCGCTCGGCCTCCTGCCGCATCCCGCACGGCGCGGGGGCCAAGGCCAAGCGCGTGGAGGTGCGTTTCCCCGATCCGATGGCGAACCCCTATCTCGCCTACGCCGCGCTGCTGATGGCGGGCCTCGACGGGATCGAGAACCGCATCCACCCCGGCCCCGCGATGGACAAGAATCTCTACGATCTCCCGCCCGAGGAGCTGAAGGACGTGCCGACCGTCTGCGCGTCGCTGCGCGAGGCGCTGGACGAGCTGGACAAGAACCGCGCCTTCCTGACCAAAGGCGGCGTGTTCAGCGACGACCAGATCGATTCCTACCTGCGCATCAAATGGGCGGAGGTGGCGCGCTGGGAGATGACGCCCAGCCCGGTCGAGTTCGACATGTATTATTCGGGGTGATTGATCGGAGGCCCGCCCGTCGGGCCTTTGTCATCCTGACGAAAGTCAGGATCCATTATCGCTACGCCGAAATAGAAGCGGAGCGCGAATGGATGCTGACTTTCGTCAGCATGACGGAGTTACTCCACCCGCACCGTATTGTAGCCCAGCGCCTTCAGCCGCGCCCGCACCGAATCCGGGCCGACGAGGTGCCCTGCGCCGACCGCGACAAGCTCGACGCCCGGCTTCGCCAACCGCTTCACCAGCAGGTCCGCCCAGCGGGCGTTGCGCTTGGCGAGCAGCACCTCGCGCAGCGCGTCGGCGGATTTCATGTCCCGGTCGAAGCTCTCGGCGATGCCCGCCTCGTCGCCGTGCGACCAGGCGGTGAGCATCGTGCCGAAATCGGCGGCGTCGTCCGGCCGCTGATCCACCACGCTTTCGAGAAAGGCGCGCTGCTGCGCCTCGGTCAGCGTATCGAAGAAGCCCAGTTGCTGCTCCAGCGTCTCCAGCCCCGCGACCGGCTTGCCCTGCGCGCGGAACTGCTTCTTGAGCGCGTCCTCCACCCCGTCCGCGCTGCTGACGCCGAGGTCGCTGACGGTGACGCCGAACAGCACCATCGCCGCCGCCCAGGTCTTCATCTTGTCGAGCGTCGCGATCGGCACGCCCGTCTTGGCCGCCATCGCCGCCAGCGCCTTGCGGTATTTCGGCGCGACGCGCTGGCTAAGCGGCGGCATCGGCTTGTCCGCCGTGCCGAGCTTGAGCAGAACCTGCGCGGATTTGGCGGGATCGTCGATCACCGCCTCCAGCACCAGCCGGTCCGATCGCGCGATGATGCGGCGCAGCGCCGGCGTCTCCCACTCGAAATGCGGCGGCAGCGCGTGGATCGTGCCGAACAGATAGATGCTGGTGTCCTTGTCCCGCAGCACCCAGATCGCCGGGCGGACGGCGGAGGCGGCGCGATGGTGCGTCCGCGCCGCGAGAGGGGCGAGCCCGATCGGCTGCAAACACAGGAGGATGGCCCCGGCGGCGGGCACGCGGATACGCTTCATGGCCCCTCCCTACAGCCGCCCCGCGCCCGCGCAAGGGGCTCGCTTGCTTGACCGGGGGGAGGGGCTGCGCCAAGGGCTTTCGCCCATGTCCAGCACGCCGACGCCGCTCAGCTTTCAGGGCCTCATCCTCACGCTCCAGCGCTATTGGAGCGAGCGCGGATGCCTGATCCTCCAGCCCTATGACATGCAGATGGGCGCGGGCACCTTCCACCCCGCCACCACGCTTCGCGCGCTGGGGCCGGAGCCGTGGAAGGCGGCCTATGTCCAGCCCTCGCGCCGCCCTGCCGACGGGCGTTACGGCGAAAATCCGAACCGGCTCCAGCATTATTACCAGTTCCAGGTGGTGCTGAAGCCTTCGCCGGCGGACATGCAGGCGCTCTATCTCGGCTCGCTCGCCGCGATCGGCATCGACTTCATGCGGCACGACATCCGCTTCGTGGAGGATGATTGGGAAAGCCCCACGCTCGGCGCCTGGGGGCTGGGCTGGGAAGTGTGGTGCGACGGCATGGAGGTGACGCAGTTCACCTATTTCCAGCAGGTCGGCGGCTTCGATTGCAAGCCGGTGATGGGCGAATTGACCTACGGGCTGGAGCGGCTCGCCATGTATATCCAGGGCGTCGATCGCGTGTACGACCTCCGCTTCAACGACGAGGGCGTGACCTACGGCGACGTGTTCCTCGAAAATGAGCGCGAGATGAGCGCCTATAATTTCGAGGTGGCGAACACCGAGACGCTGTTCGAGGAGTTCCGCAAGGCGTCCGCCGAATGCGAAGCGTGCCTGGAGAGGGAACTGCCGATCCCGGCCTATGAGCAGGCGATCCGGGCCAGCCACAGCTTCAACCTGCTGCAGGCCCGCGGCGTCATCTCGGTCGCCGAGCGCCAGGCCTATATCGGCCGCGTCCGCGATCTGGCGAAGGGAAGCTGTGCGGCCTGGATGGAGAAGAACGGGTGGGCGGAATGATCCTCCCCGGAACGGGGAGGGGGACCGCTCGCGAAGCGAGTGGTGGAGGGGGCGCGGGCCAGTTGCGCCGGCCCGAGGTGGAGACGGCCCGCAAGCTGCGCCGCGCCATGAGCCTGCCGGAAGTGCTGCTGTGGCAGCGACTGCGAGGTGGACGGACCGGCGTGAAGTTCCGCCGCCAGCATCCCGTTGGGCCCTATGTCGTCGATTTTTGTTGTACCGCTGCGCACCTGATCGTGGAGATCGATGGCGAGGCGCATAATCGGGTCGACCGGCCAGATCGTGATGAGGGTCGTGACGCCTTTCTGACGGAGAATGGGTACAAAGTGGTGCGAATAGCTGCGGTGGACGTTCTGAAAAAGCCGGATGCGGTCGCTGCCTCGATCGCGGCGCTTGTGTCGAGCCCCCTCCACCACCGCGCTGCGCGCGGCGGTCCCCCTCCCCGTGCCGGGGAGGAGCGGGCATGACCGATTTCCTGCTTGAGCTGCTGTCCGAGGAGATTCCCGCGCGGATGCAGGAGAAGGCGTCCGCCGATCTGGCGCGGCTGTTCGAGACGGAGATCGGCAAGGCGGGGCTGAAGGCGCGGGCGATCGAGCGCTAT
>DASSTK010000165.1:0-8171 GCA_035707945.1 Sphingomonas sp. | reverse complement strand
GAGAAGAAGCGATTCAGTGCCGCCTGATCGGGCGCGAACCCGCCCAGCAGCCACACCCGGATCGGTTCGCCGATGATCGGGATCGCCGAGAAGAAGTGGGTGATGACCTGCGCGCCCCAGTAGCTCATCTGCCCCCAGGGGAGCACATAGCCCATGAAGGCGGTGGCCATCATCAGCAGGAAGATGACGACGCCCAGCAGCCACACCATCTCGCGCGGCGCCTTGTAGGAGCCGTAGAACAGGCCGCGGAAGATGTGGATATAGACGACGATGAAGAAGAAGCTCGCGCCGGTCATGTGCATGTAGCGCAGCATCCAGCCCGAATTGACGTCGCGCATGATGTGCTCGACCGAATCGAACGCATAGGTCGCGTCGGGGGCGTAGTGCATCGCCAGGATGATGCCGGTGATGATCTGGATCGCCAGCGCGACGCCGGCGAGCACGCCGAAGTTCCAGAAATAGTTGAGGTTGCGCGGCACCGGATAGCCCGCGCCGACCGCGTTATAGACCAGACGCGGAAGCGGCAGCTTCTCGTCGATCCAGCGCATGAAGGGGTGCTTCGGCGTGTAATGCTCGGCCCAGGGGAAGCTCATCGTCTAGTTACCTCAACCGATCTGGACAGTGGTGGCGGACTTGAAGCTGTAGTCCGGAACCTGGAGGTTCAGCGGCGCGGGCCCCTGCCGGATGCGCGCGGCGGTATCGTATTGCGAGCCGTGGCACGGGCAGAAATAGCCGCCGTAAGCGCCGCGATTCTCGGTATCGACGATGCCGAGCGGCACGCAGCCCAGATGGGTGCACACCGCCATGGTGATGAGCCAGTTCTTGTGGCCGGGCTTGGTGCGCTCCTCCAGCGTCTGTGGATCGCGCAACACCGAGAGCGGCACCGCGTCGGCCTCGGCGATCTCCTTGGGGGTGAGGTTGCGGACAAACACCGGCTGCTTGCGCCAGGCGACCTTGATGCCCGATCCGGCCACGATCTTGGAAATGTCCACCTCGACCGAAGCGAGCGCCAGCACGTCCGCCGACGGGTTCATCTGGCTGATGAGCGGGACAAGCGCGATCGCAGCGCCTACGCCCGCGAAGCTCACCGCCGCGATATTGAGAAAATCACGCCGCCGGGGCCCCTGCCCTTCCTCGTCGGGGCCGCCGATCACGGGCGGCCGCTGGTTGGGGTCGTCGGTCATTTCAAGCGTCGCCATTCACTCACCCTCGGCAGACTATTCGGTCTTGCGCCCCGGGAAGTGTCGGTTCTCCGCCGATTTCGCCCCGGTCCGCTGGAGAGCCCCCGTTTCCCCCGGGACGGCCCCCGCGGCGTGATAGCGTCCGATCGCGCGCTTTGCCAACCTTCAATTTGTCACGCTTGCGAAACCGGCGGGCTTTGGCCTAGCGCACGCCGATGCGCATCGCGCTTCACCAGCCCGAGATCGCCGGCAATGTCGGCACGATCCTCCGCCTCGCCGCATGCCTGGGCGTGCCCGTCGACATCATCGAGCCGTGCGGTTTCCCCTTCTCGGATCGGGCGCTGGCGCGCGCGGGTATGGATTATGCCGAGCGGGCGACGGTGACGCGCCACGCCGATTGGGCGTCGTTCCGTACCGCGACCGGAGGCGCGCGGCTGATGCTGTTCACCACCAGGGGCGGGGCGCGGCTGCCCGATGCCTGCTTCGAAGAGGAGGACGTGCTGCTGTTCGGATCGGAAAGCGCGGGCGTTCCCGACGCCGTGCACGAGGCCGCCGACGCGCGCATCCGCGTGCCGATGCGAGCGGGCGAGCGTTCGCTCAATCTCGCCGTCGCCTGCGCGCTGGGGCTGGGCGAGGCGCTGCGCCAGACCGGGGGATGGCCGGCATGAACCCGCTCGATCCCGAGCAGCAGGCCGCGCGCGACTGGTTCGAATCGCTTCGTGACCGCATCTGCGCCGCCTTCGAGGCGATCGAGCGCGAGGCGGGATCGGACTCCGCTTTCGCCTTCACTCCGTGGGAGCGTCAGGACGCCGGCGGCGCGCCCGGTGGCGGCGGTTTGCGCGGGGTGATGAAGGGCCGCGTGTTCGAGAAGGTGGGCGTCAACGTCTCGACCGTGGGCGGCGCCTTCTCGCCCGAGTTCGCCCGAAGCATCCATGGCGCGGGGGAGGATCCGCGTTTCTTCGCCACCGGCATCAGCCTGGTCGCGCACATGGCCAACCCGCATGTGCCGGCCGTCCACATGAACACGCGTTTCCTGACGACCACGAAACGCTGGTTCGGCGGCGGCGCGGACCTCAACCCGCCGATTCCCTATGCCGAGGACACGGCCGAGTTCCACGCCGCGCTGCGCGCCGCCTGCGAGACGCATGCGCCGGTGGGAGACTATCCGCGTTTCTCGCAATGGGCGGAGGAATATTTCTTCATCCCCCATCGCGGCGTCGAGCGGGGCGTGGGCGGCATCTTCTACGATCATCTCGATGCGGAAGGGGCGGCGTTCGAGCCCGCCTTCGCCTTCACCCGCGCGGTCGGCGAGGCGTTTCTGGAGGTTTATCCCCGCATCGTCCGCCGCCGCCGCGACACCTCCTTCACGCCCGAGGAGGAGCGCCGGATGCTGGCCTGGCGCGGCCGCTATGCCGAGTTCAACCTGGTCTATGACCGCGGCACGTTGTTCGGCCTCAGGACCGGCGGCAATATCGACGCGATCCTGATGAGCCTGCCGCCGAGGGCGATATGGGAATAACCCCCTCTCCCGCTTGCGGGAGAGGGTTGGGGTGAGGGAGTGACGTGCATGGCTTGGCGGACGGCTGGTCCTTTCTCGTGCCCTCACCCTCCCCACCGCCTTCGGCGATGGGTTCCCTCCCTCTCCCGCAAGCGGGAGAGGGCATAATGAGCCTTACCCGCATCCCCGACGGGCAGGTGGCCACCATCGTCACCTCGCTCCAGATGCGCGAGCGACCGTCGCCGAAGCCGCTGCCGCCGTCGCGCCTGCGCCTCGATCGCTGGCGCGATCCTTCGCCGGAGAAATATCGTGCGCTGTTCCGGCGGGTGGGCGAGCCGTGGCTGTGGTTCTCGCGGCTGGTGATGGACGAGGCCGCGCTCGTCCGCATCATCCACGATCGCGCCGTGGAGATCTACGCCGTCACCGACGCGCGCGGCGTCGAACTCGGCATGCTGGAGCTGGACTTCCGCGAGGAGGCGACGTGCGAGATCGCCTTCTTCGGCCTTGTCCCCGCGCTCACCGGGCAGGGCGAGGGGCGCTGGCTGATGGCGCACACGCTGAACCTCGCTTGGCGGCCGGGCGTGACGCGGGTGTGGGTGCATACCTGCACGCTCGATCACCCCAGGGCGCTCGGCTTCTATCGCGCGCAGGGATTCGAGCCGTTCGCGCGCGCGGTCGAGACTTTCGCCGATCCCCGTCTCGCAGGCCTGCTGCCGCGCGAGGCGGCGCCTCATGTGCCGCTGATCGAACCTTCCAACCGGCGGTAGAGCCGCGCGACATAAACCGTCCAGATCGCCATCAGCGCCGCCACCACCGCTCCGGTCGCGATGAAGCCGAGCAGGTTGGCGATGCCCGACAGACCCGGCAACCGCCCGAGCAGGGCGAACAGGGCGTCGATCGGCAGCACCAGCACCATCAGCGCAATAAAGCCGGCGACCGCGCCCACGATCCGGAGCAGCAGAAGCTGTCCGTAACGTCCGCGCGTCGCCCGGAAGCTGCCGCGCAACGCGTCGAACGGCGTCATGGGCCGCTCGGACAGCAGCGCCCAGATCGGCAGCACCCGGACATAGAGCCAGATGATGAAGGCGAGCCCCGCGAGATTGGCGATCAGCGAGGCCGGGCCGGGCTCTCCGCCCGCGCTGCCCTCCGCCAATGCGGCGAGCGCGATCGGGAGCGCCAGCGCCGCCTGGAGCGCGGCGTTGAGCAGCTCGAGCCCGATCGCCGTCGGCATCCGCTTCAATCCCATGGCCAGGCACTCGCGCACGCTCGCCCCGGGCCTCAGCGCCAGCGCCGACACGGAAAGCGAGCCCAGCATCGAGAGCAGGCCGCAGGGCAGCAGCCACCACAGCCAGGGGCCGGGCTGGAGCCGCCCGTCGGCGGGCACCGGCATCGCCAGCAGCAGCACGATCATCGGCAGGCCGAAGCACAGCAGCGCGACGGGGGCGACCAGCGCGAGCTCGGCGCGGAGGAAGGCGGCGGTTTCCTCCCACAGCGCGCCCAGCGATATCTTGGCAAGCGGTTGCATCGCCACGCCCTTAGCACGGCCGCGCGTCGCGCCAAGCCGGCTTGATCGCCGCCGCCGTCCGCGCCATCTGCGTTTTCATGTCCGTCGAGGAAATCGAATGGCGGGTGAGCGAAGGCCTCACCCCCTATCCGCAGGCGCTCGCCGAAATGGAGGCTAGGGCCGCTGCGGTGCGCGAAGGGAGCGCGCGCGAGCTGGTCTGGCTGCTCGAGCATCCGCCGCTCTACACCGCCGGCACCAGTGCGGCCGCAGACGAGCTGATCGCGCCGGACCGCTTCCCGGTCTATCCCGCCGGGCGAGGCGGCCGCTACACCTATCACGGGCCGGGCCAGCGCGTCGGCTATCTGGTGCTGGATCTCGACAGGCGCGGACGCGACGTGCGCTGCTTCGTCCATCGGCTCGAATCATGGCTGATCGACACGCTGGACCGCTTGGGAGTGGAAGCGCATGCGGCCGACGGGCGGGTCGGCATCTGGGTCGATAAAGACGGCCGGGAAGCCAAGATCGGGGCGCTCGGCGTACGCGTGCGGCGCTGGGTGACGCTGCACGGCTTCGCCATCAATATCGACCCTGATCTCAGCCACTTCGGCGGCATCGTGCCGTGCGGCCTGCCGGACTATCCGGTCACCAGCGTGGCCGATATCGGAACGATTGCGGGGATGAAACAGTTTGACGCAGCGCTGCGTGTCGGCTTTGGTTCGTTCCTGTCCGACCTCGGAGGCGCGCGGCATCGCTCTTGAGAGGGTCGGGCTTTGTGTTTAAGGTCCGGGCCGGTTTGAGTATCCGGACCTCGATAAACCGGGGCTCAATCTCTTCCTAGGGAGTCACTAATGCGCACACTCTTCTCCAAGATCATGATGGGCTCGATGGTCGCCGGCGCGGCTCTGGCGGTCTCGGCCTGCGGCCATAACAATTCCACCAACGTCGCCATGACCAACATGACCGACATGAACACCATGTCGAGCGCGGGCATGACCAACGACATGAGCGCGATGGACCAGACCGGCAACATGGCGATGGACAATTCGGCCATGGCCGCCGGCAACGACATGGGCAACGCGGCCATGACCAACCAGATGTAATCCAGCCTCCCGGCATGGATTGAAGAGGGCCGTCCGGCAGGAGCCGGGCGGCCTTGTTTTTTCGTATCGGCGCGCCGCGGCGGCACAATAGCGCCTTGGCGGCTTTCCTGTGGACGGAGAATTGGTTAAGGGCTCGATCCATGCCCCTAGCGGGGGGCTGCGTTGGAGAAGATCGTCATGGGGTATCGGTCGCGCGGATGCGCGGTTGCGGTTGCTTTGGCTTCGCTGTGTTCCGCCTTGCCCGCCCAGGCCCAGCTCTTCTGGAAATCGCCCGACTACAAGGGCGCGCCGGTGGTGGGCAATGAACCCGGCGTGGTGATCCCCCTGCCCGGCGCGACGCCCGCCGAGCTCAACGCCAATCTGGTCTGGACGCTGCGCGCCGGGCTCAACGTCGCCGCGCTGCAATGCCAGTTCGCGCCCGCGCTGATGACCGTGCGCAACTATAACGACCTGCTCACCCATCACGCCAAGGAGCTCAACGCCGATTACAAGATGCTCCAGGCCTATTTCGTCCGCGTGACGCCCAAAAGCGCCGGCAAGAACGCCGCCGCGGCCGCCTTCGATCGCTACACCACCAGCACCTACAACAGCTTCTCCACCCTGAACGCGCAGATCGGCTTCTGCCAGACGGCCTCGCGCGTAGGCCTCGCGGCGCTGATGGAGCCCAAGGGGAAGCTGATCGTCACAGCGCGCGATCGGCTGCGGGAGCTGCGCAACAGCCTCGTGCCCGTGGGCGATTATCTCTGGCAAAAGCAGCCGGCCCTGACGCTGGCGCAGTCGCTGGTCCCGGATTTCCCGCCCGATTGCTACGACCGCAAGGGCGAACTCAAGAAGCGCTGCCTGCGCGACGACAAATAAGCCTGCTCAACTCTCCGCGAGTCCGGTCAGCAGCCCCGGCGTGAGGATCTGCGGCAGCTCCTTCGGCTGCTTGCCGGGCGCATACCAGAGATAGAGCGGCACGCCCGATCGGCCGTGGGCGTTGAGGAAGCGGGTGATGGCGGGATCGCCGCGCGTCCAGTCCCCCACCATCGTCACCACGCCCGCCTTGCGGAAGGCGGCCTGCGTCTCGGCGCGGTCGATCGCGACCTTTTCGTTCACCTTGCAGGAAAGGCACCAATCGGCGGTGAAATAGAGGAACACCGGCTTGCCCTCGGCGCGGAGCGAGGCGAGCCTGGCCGCATCGAAGCGCTCCGCCGCGCCGCCGCTGTCGATTGCGGTGGGGTTCGGAACGGCGTGGACGGGGAGCAGCGCGATGCCCGCCAGCCCGATCGCCAGCCCGATCGCCGCCGGAGCCCAGGCCCCCGCGCGGAATCCCCGCTGCCGCAGCCCCGTCATCCACAGGCCGAAGCCCAGCAGCAGCGCCGCGCCCACGCCCGTCACCGCGCCGTTCACGTCGGTTTCGTGGCCGAGCACCCAGACAAGCCCGAGGCTGGTGAGCAGCATCGGCACGGCGAGGATGCGGCGGAACGTCTCCATCCACGCGCCCGGCTTCGGCAGCAGACGGCGCAGCGGCGGCGCGAAGCCCAGCAGCAGGAAGGGAAGGGCGAGGCCGAAGCCGAGCCCCGCGAACACCAGCAGCCCGGCGATGGTGGGCAGCACCAGCGTCGCCCCCAGCGCACCCGCCATGATCGGGCCGGTGCAGGGCGTGGCGACGAAGGCGGCGAGCGCGCCCGTCCAGAACGCGCCGACCAGACCGCCGCGCAATGCCAGGCCCGATCCGGCGGTGATCGCGCCCAACTCGAACAACCCGGCGAGATTGAGTCCGATCGCGGCGGTGAGCAGCAGCAGGACGAGGATCACGCTGGGGTTCTGAAGCTGGAAGGCCCAGCCCGCCGCCTCCCCGCCCGCGCGCAGCAGCAGGAGCAGCCCGCCGAGCGCAAGGCAGACGAGGATCACGCCCACCGTGTAGGCCAGCGCCTCGCGCCGCACCTCGCGCTCCTCGCCGCCCGCGCGGGCGAGGCTCAGCGCCTTCAGGCTGAGGATCGGGAAGACACAGGGCATGATATTGAGGATCAACCCGCCCAGCACTGCGCCCAGGAAGGCGATCACCGCCAGCGAGACGGTGTAGCCCCCAGGAGGCGAAGATAAGGGGCTGCCGGCGGCGGGCACCGCGCCGGGGCTCGCCTGGAAGGTCAATCCGGCGCCGTCGCCGGTCGCGAGCAGCGCGGCGAAGCCTTGGCCCGTCGATGCGCCGGGCTTGGTTTCCACGATAAGCGTGTCGCCGTCGCGGGTGAAGCTTTGCGGCGCGGCATAGGCCATCGCACCGTCCCGCTCGGCGAAGACGTGCGGATCGTGGAGCGGAGCGGCCGCCGGGAAGGGAATGGCGATGCGGAGCTTGCCGTCCTTCACCTCGAAGCGCGCGGAGCTGCCGAGCGGGCGCGGCAGGGCGCGCCGCCACGCGTCGAAGCGCGCGGCCGTGGCGGGCCGGATCGCGCCGTCGCCCACCGTCAGCACGGTCGAGACGGCGGCGCTTTCGGGCACGCACAGGCTGGTGGTGCAGACCAGATAATCAAGTTTGGCGCTGACCGACAGCTTCGCGCCCCGGGCCAGCCCCGCCGGCACCTTCAGCGGCACGAGCAGCGCATAGGGCTTCTCGTAAACATGGTTCATCAGCCCGGCGATGACGAGCGTGGTCGGAACCGGCCAGGCGATCTCGCCCACGCTCGCGCCCCTGGGCAGCGTCCAATGCGCTTCGAGCGGCAGTCCGCTGTCGCCGGGATTCTTCCAATAGCCGTGCCAGCCGGGCTGCGGAGTCATCACGATGGCGAGCGTGGTGGCCTCGCCGGCCGCGGGCGTATCGCTCTCGGGCACGAGCGAGGCGATGATGTGCGGGCCGGGATCGATCGCGGCCCGCGCGGGCGAGATCAGGGCGAACGCCAGCGCGATCG
>DASSTK010000164.1:0-16402 GCA_035707945.1 Sphingomonas sp. | reverse complement strand
CCAGGCGCTGTCGCCGCGCCTGATCGACAGCTTCGCGCTCATCACCGGGGCGATGCCGGCCCAATACGGCCTGGACACCGCCGGCGTGATCGACATCACCACCCGCAGCGGCCGGGTCGCCAACGGCGGGGCGATCTCGCTCTACGGCGGCAGCCACGACACGATCATGCCGAGCATCGACTATGCGGGATCGACCGGCGCGACCGACTATTTCCTCTCCGCCAGCTATCGCCACGACGCGCTGGGCATCGACAGCGTGGACGGCTCCTCCAATCCGCTGCACGACAAGACCGATCAGGAACATCTGTTCGGCTATGTCGATCATGCGATCGGCGACGGCGACCGCATCTCCTTCCTCGGCGGCTTCTCGAACCAGTGGTTCCAGATCCCCAATCCGCGCGGGCTGCACCCGACGCTCGGCTACGATGTCGACGGGCGGACCGATTATCTCAGCGACGACCTCGACGAGCGCCAGCTCGAACGCACCGGCTTCGGCGCGCTGAGCTGGCTGCACAACGCCGGGCCGCTCACCTGGCGGACATCCCTGCTCGCCCGCTATTCGCTGCTCGATTATCATCCCGACATCACCGGCGAGCTGCTGTTCAACGGGCAGGCCCAGCGCGCGCGCAGGAAGGATCTGAACTTCGGCCTGCAAAGCGAGGGAAGCTACCAGCTTTCCGATGCCCATACGATCCGCGCCGGGATCGTGATCCAGCGCGATCGCGCGACCAGCGACACCACCACCTACGCCTTCCCCGTCGATGCCCAGGGCAAGCAGACCGGCCAGCCCATCGCCATCGCCGATCACGGCGCGCGGACCGGATGGACCTATAGCGTGTATCTCGAGGACGAGTGGAAGCCGATCGAAGGCGTCACCGTCAATTTCGGCGGCCGCTTCGATCGCTACACCGGCTACCGTTCCGAGCAGCAGTTCAGCCCGCGCATGAACATGGTCTGGAAACCCGCGGAAGGCACGACATTCCACGCCGGCTACGCCCGCTATTTCTCACCCCCGCCCTTCGAGCTTGTCGGCGGCGCGAGCGTCGCCCAGCTCGCCGGCACCAGCGCGGCCGCACCCGGAACGCTCGACACCACACCCTTCGCCGAACGGCAGAATTACTGGGATATCGGGCTGGAACAGCGGATCGGCGCGTTCACCTTCACGCTCGACGGCTATTATCGCCGCTCGCGCAACCTGCTCGACGAAGGCCAGTTCGGTGCGCCGATCATCCTCACCCCCTTCAATTACAGATACGGCCGCATCCAGGGCATCGAGGCGAGCGTCAACTATGTCCGCGGGCCGTGGATGGCCTACGCCAATTTCGCCGCGGCCAAGGCGACGGGCAAGGACATCATTTCGAGCCAGTTCGCCTTCGATCCGGACGAACTCGCCTATATCCGCGATCATTATATCCATCTCGATCACGATCAGACCTACACGGCGTCCGCCGGCCTTTCCTATTCCTTCCGTTACGGCGCGCTCGCCGGCACCAAGCTGGGCGGCGACATGCTCTACGGCTCGGGGCTGCGGCGAACGGCGGGCGCCGCGCCCAACGGCGATCACCTGCCCGGCTATGCCCAGTTCAACCTGACGGCGAGCCACAAGTTCGACCGGCCGGGGATCGAGGTGCGCCTCGATGTCGTGAACCTGTTCGATCACAAATATGAAATCCGCGACGGCTCCGGCATCGGCGTCGGCGCCCCGCAATACGGGCCGAGGCGGGGGATTTTCGTGGGAATCACGAAGGATATCTGAGGCCGCCGCCCATTGGGAGCCGACAAGCCGGCCGCGTGGCGCCCCTGATGTCATCGCACATGGAAGAAAGCGGCGGTTACTCCTTCGCCAGCTCGATCCAGACCGGGGCGTGATCGCTGGTCTTTTCCCAGGCGCGAACATGCGTATCGACCCGCGCGTCCACGAGACGGGGAGCGAGCGCGGGGCTCAACAGAAGATGGTCGATGCGCAAGCCGGCGTTGCGCGCGAACGCATTCCGGAAGAATTTCCAGAAGGTGTAGATCGTCTCGTCGGGATGGGTCGCGCGCAGCGCGTCGGTCCAGCCCTGATCGAGCAGACGGAAATAGGCGGCGCGGACCTCGGGCGCGAACAGCGCATCGTCGAGCCAGCGCTCGGGCTTATAGACGTCCCGCTCTGTCGGCATCACGTTGAAGTCCCCCGCCAGCACCACCGGCAACTCCGCCGCGATCAGCTCGGCGGCATGATCGATCAGGCGATCGAACCAGCGCATCTTGTAATCGAATCTGGGGCCGGGCCGGGGATTGCCGTTGGGCAGATAGAGGGCGCCGATCAGGATGCCGTTCACCGCCGCCTCGATATAGCGGCTATGGCTGTCGTCGGGATCGCCGGGAAGGCCGCGCCTCGTCTCGTGGATCGCGCCGATCCGGCTCAGGATGGCGACGCCGTTATAGCTTTTCTGGCCATGCCATACGGCGTCGTAGCCCGCATCGCGAATGGCGGCCTCCGGAAAACGCTCGTCGGGCGCTTTCAACTCCTGAAGGCAGGCTATGTCCGGCCGGTCCTCCTCCAGCCAGCGCAGCAGCACGGGCAGGCGGCCGTTGACGCCGTTCACATTATAGGTGGCGATCTTCATCGCGCCTGCTCTTCACGAATCCGGTCAGCCGATGCCAGACGCGCGATGTCATTATCTGCTTCTTATGCCATATTTTCCAGTCGTGCGGCGCGCGTTTCCGGGATGCCGATCCAGATGACCGGCACGGCGAGATAGGAAATGAAGCCGAGCAACATTACCGAAAGGCCGATCTCGCCGATCCGGCTGGTCAGCATCCCCAGAATCCAGGGGGCGAGGACGACGCCCCAGCGGCCGATCAGATTGTTGCACCAGCCGTTGCCGGCGGCGCGCAGGTGCGTGGGGAACAATTCGGAATTGAGCGTGTAGGTCGTCACCCACACGCCCAGCATCGCCTGTAGCCCGATCCAGCCGCCGGCGATCACCCACCAGTCGAACGACATATAGCAAATCTGGGTCAGGCCGCCGAGCAGCACCAGGAACAAGGTCGCCGTCCAGCGCCGTCCGACCAGATCCATCAGGAAGCCCGCGCCGAGATAGCCGACCAGCGCGCCCAGCAGGCCCGCCGGCGCCAATTGCGCGAAATCGCCGGGCAGCCAGTGCCGCTCCCGCACGACATAGAGGGTGAAGAAGAGGGCGGAGACCGATGTGGCGAAGTTCAGGAGGAACCACAGCAGGCTCATGGCGATGAAACGGGGCCGGAGCTCAGCCCCGGTGAGCTGCCGCCATTCCTCCAGCGGCGACAGGCGCGATGCGCGGCGCGCCCGCGCGGCGAGATAAACGGGCGTTTCGCGCAGCCACAGGAGGAGCGCGGGCATTGCCAGCAAGGGCGCCGCGCCGATCAGGAACAGCATCCGCCAGCCGAGCGCGCTCTGCAGCGCCGGCGCGAGCAGCAGGAAGGGAAGCGCCGCGCCGAAGCTGCCGCAGGCGCCGAGCAGCCCGTTGGCGCGTCCACGCAGCGCCGGGGCCAGCGTCTCGCTGACGATCAGATAGGCCAGCGCGATCTGCGTCACCATCAGCAAACGGGCGATGAACTGAACGACGGTGTAGAAGGCGATGCTGCTGGTCAGGACCGTCGCCAGCGATCCGAACGCGAAGCCCGCCGCCGCCAGAATGAGGATCGGGCGGCGACCGAAGCGATCCGCCAGCCGGATCAGCAGCCAGGCGGCGATCGATCCCAGCGCGATCAATGCCAGCGCATCGCCGAGCTCCTGTGCGGAGGCGTGATAATCCTTGCCCAGATAGGGCAGCACCACGCTGGTCAGGCTGATGTCGAATCCTTCGAACATCACGATGACCGAAAGCATGGCGATGAGGGCCAGATGATAGCCGGTCAGGCGATCGGAGACGACAGGAGCAGGGCTTGCCTCGCTATGCATGCGCGGCTTCCTCGATCTCGAAGACGCTGACGGGCGTATCGACGATCCCGACCTCGGCGACATAGCGTTCCCACGCCGCGATCAGCTCGGCGAGCAACTCAGGCCGCTGCGCTGCGAGATCCTCCGTTTCGCCCGGATCGCGCGCGAGATCGTAGAGCTGCCAGCCCGCCGTTCCTTCCGGGCGGCGCATCCACACCGCCTTGAAATTATCCCGCCGGATCGCGCGGCGGCCGAACAGCTCCCAGCCGGTTTCGGCTCCGGCCGGATGGACGGCGCGCGCCCGCCCGCCAAGATGGGCCGTCATGGAGCGGCCGCGCAAAGGCGCGACGGGGCGGCCGCGATAGGCTTTCCCAGGATGCTCGACGCCAGCCCGGTCGAGCAGGGTGGCGGGTATATCCATCGCGGTCGCAAAGGCGCCGCTGACCACGCCGGCGGGGGCGATGCCGGGCCCGCTGACGAAGGCGGGAACGCGGATGCCCCCTTGCGTGGTGAAGGACTTGTGCAGGCGTGAGGGCGCGGTGGCGGCCTGCGCCCAGCGGGGGCCGTACCAGATGCAGCTCGTCGGGCGGCCGAGATTATCGAGGCTGTTGTCGAAATGCCGCGCGATCTGCTCGGCGATCATACCGCCGACGATCGGCATCGCCTCCACGATCGCGCCCTCCGCGCCATTGTCGGAGAGGAACAGGACGATCGTGTTCTCGAAATCTCCGGCGGCGCGGAGATGATCGATGACGCGCCCGACATTCCAGTCCATGCGCTCGACCATCCCGGCATAGACTTCCATCGCCCGGGCGGACCAGGTGCGATCCGCCTCGGCCATCTCCGCCCAGGCGACGCCGCCGACGAAAGGATGGGGCGCGATATCGGGCGCGCACAGCCCCATCGCCTTCATGCGCTTCAGCCGCTCGTTCCGAAGCGCTTCCGGGCCGGCGTCGTAGCGGCCGCGATAGGGAAGGATATTCTCCTCGGGCGCCTGGAGCGGCCAGTGCGGCGCGCTGAAGGGCAGATAGGCGAAGAAAGGCCGATCGCGCGGCCGATCGTCCAGAAAGCCGATCAGACGATCCGCGAAATAATCGGAGGAATAGAAATCGGCCGGCAGCGCCGCCACCGGCTCGCCGTCCTCCTGATAGCTGGCGGCCACGATCGAGAAGCGGTTGAGCTCGGCCGCGCCATAATGGCTCGCGCCCGCGGGAAGGAGCGCGAAGGATCGCTCGAAACCTCGCGCCGCCGGAACGCTCTCCGGCGTCTCGCCCAGGTGCCATTTGCCGGAAAGAAGGGTGTGATAGCCCGCGTCCCGCAGCAATTCGGCGACGGTGACGACGCGATCGTTGAGATAGCCCTCATAGCCGGGCGCGCCCGCGAAATCCGGGTGCGCCACCTCGATCATCGTGCCGATGCCGGCGATGTGGGGATCGGTGCCGGTCATCAGCATCGCCCGGGTGGGCGAGCAGGCGGGCGCGGAATGGAAATCGGTGAAGCGCACGCCCGCCATCGCCAGCCGATCGAGATGCGGCGTGGCGATCTCTCCCCCGAACGCACCGAGATCGGAGAAGCCGAGATCGTCGGCGACGATCAGCAGGAAGTTGGGGCGGCGGTCTTCACCCGTGGCGGTCATGCTACAGCGACACCTTGAAGGTCATCCCGAAGGTGCGCGGATCGCCCAGGATCGCGGTCGACTGGCCGGTGTTGAAGGCGGAAGGATTGACGATGCTGATGTAATGCGCATCGAACAGGTTGCGCACATAGAGCGAAAGATCCCAGCGGCCGTCCGGCGGCCTCAGCCCCAGCCGCGCATCGGCGACGCCATAGGCCGGCGCCAGCGAATCCTCGGCGAGATTATAGGTGGTGTAGAAAGAGGAGCGGTGGCTGTAATCCATATTGAGATAGGCTTGCCGCGTCTCGCTGAGCGCCAGCCTGTATTCGCCGCCCACCGAGAAGGAATATTTCGAAACGCCGGGAAGACGGCGGCCGCTCAGATCGCAGACCGTCCGCAAGCCGAGATATTCGACCGGACAGGGCGCATCGGCGAAGCTCTTGTAGATGGCGTCGGTATAGGACCCCGAGGCGAACAGATCGAGATTGTCGAACGGCCGGGCGCTGGCGTCGAACTCCAGCCCGCGTGACCGCACCGTGCCGACATTGGCGATATAGGCGGTCTGCGCCACCGCCGTATCGATCTGCTGGCTTTGGTAATTCCGCACGCGCTCGTCGAAAGCGGCGAAGTTGAGCACGAGCTTGCGATCGAACAGGGTCGTCTTGAGCCCGGCCTCGATATCCCGCACCTTCTCGGGCGCGACAACCGGCGGCGCGCCGGTGGCGTTGAGATTGAGCCCGCCCGATTTGAAGCCGCGCGAATAGCTCGCATAGGCCATGATAGCGGGCGTGATGTGATAGGAGAGAATGGCGCGCCCCGAGAGGTTGTTCTCGGTGGTGGAGGCCGTGTAGCGCGGGATATTTCTCGCGAAGGCGTTACGGATCGCCTGCGCGCCGAAGGCGATCTCGATCGGCGTGAGGGCCGGTCCGCGCTGGACCTGCTGGAACCAGCCGTCCTTCTTCTCGTGCGTGTAGCGCAGGCCCGCCGAGAGATCGAGCGCGCCCGTCACATGCCAGGTGAGTTCGCCGAAGCCCGCATAGCTGCGCGTGCGGGCGCTGGCGGCGCCGTCCGCGAACAGCCCGTTGAGCGCCGCCTGTCCGCCGATCGAGGGCGTATGGCCGCCCGGCGTGGCGGGGCCGAGAATCCACAACGCCGCGTCCGGGCCGTAGATGGTGAAGAAGCGATCGTCGATGCGCTGGCGGAAATAATAGGCGCCGATCACGTAATCGATGGCGTGCCGGCCGTTGGAAGCCAGGCGTATCTCCTGGCTGAACTGCTCCTGCTTTTCGGCGACGCCGGCGTTCTTGAAGATGTCGAGGCCGATCACGTCCCCGTCCGTCGCCGGCAGATAGGAGAGTTTCCGCCAGCCGGTCACGGAAGTCAGCGTCGCCGCGCCCAGATCCCAGTCGGCGATGCCGGTGAAGCCGTAGGTCTTGATCTTCACATAGAAGGGACGGTTGGTTTCCAGCAGCCGGTCATAAGGATCGATCGGCAAGGGCTGATAACCGAAACGCGCGACGCGATCGTAGAAATTGTTGGGCAGCGGCGATCCGTCGACACGCGTGGTGCGCACGCTGGTCGTCACCCCGATGCAGCAATTCTGGTGCAGATCGCTGTAATCCCCGATGAGGCGCAGCTTGAAGCTGTCGCTGGGCTTGAACAGCAATTGCCCTCGCACCCCGGAAGTGTAGAGATCATGCACCCGCTCGCCGGTGCGCGCGATCTTCTGGAATCCATGATCGCGCACCGTATCCGTGACGGTGAGCCGCACGGCGATCGTATCCGTCAGCGGCGTGGTCGCGGTGGCGCGCCCCTGAAGGGAGGCGTAGTTGCCGACGCTGAACTCCGCCCGCATCCCCGGCGTGAAGCTCGGTTCCTCGGTGGTGATGTTGATCGCGCCCGCAGTGGTGTTCTTGCCGAACAGCGTGCCCTGCGGCCCGCGCAGCACCTCCACGCGGGCGAGATCGTAGAGATCGAAGGCCGATTGGGTCGGGCGGCTGTAATAGACCTGATCGACATAGACGCCGACGCCATATTCCAGGCCCAGGCTGGCGAAGGCAGGCGTCGCGCCGAGGCCGCGGATATTGATGTTGGTGTTGCGCGGGTTGGTGGCGGTGAGTTGCAGGCTGGGGGCGAGCTGGGCCACCTGCGTCAACCCGATCGCGCCGGGCGCCGAGACTTGCTTGCCGGTAAGGGCGGTGAGCGCGATCGGCACATTCTGCGCGCTCTCCGCCCTCCGGCGCGCGGTGACGATGATCTGGGCGGGCTCGGCCTCGGAAGATGTTTTCGGCCGGGGCGTTTCGGATTGCGCCGCGGGCGGCGCGGCAAGGCCCGGAGCTCCGATCGACAGTGCGGCGAGCGCGAGGCCCGTCGCCGCTCCTTCCAGCATTCGCATGGGCGTCATCTTCCCCTCCCCTCGTTCGTCAGCTCTCCGTCGCGTCGAAATCGGTTCCGCAACTCAGATCGCGACAAGCCTCCATCTCGGCGCGCGTTTCCTCCATCCGCGCCGCGACCGCGCGATAGGCGTCCCCGCCGAGCAGAAGCTGGACAGGCGGCTCCGCCATGTCGGCGACGGCGACGACGGCGGCGGCGAGCTTGAGGGGATCGCCCTGCTGTCGTCCGTCGGCCGAGGCGACGAGGCCCATGCGATCATGGACATGGCCGTAATCGGTGACGCCCCTGTCTCCGCTCCGCAGCGAGCGGCCGGAAAAATCGGTACGGAACATGCCGGGCGCGATCGAGCAGACCCGGATGCCGAGCGGCGCGACTTCCCGCGCGAGCGCTCCGCTCAGGCCTTCCAGCGCATGCTTGGAAGCGCTGTAGAAGCCGGTCGCCGGATTGGCGACACGTCCCGCGAGCGAGGAGATGTTGAGAATGAGGCCCCCGCCCCGTGCGCGCATTCCGGGGAGCACGGCGCGGATCATATCCAGCGCGCCGAAGAAGTTGACGTCGAACATCGCGCGCACGGCCGCGTCGTCGCCTTCCTCGATCGCGGCGACATAGCCGTAGCCGGCATTGTTGACGAGCACGTCGATCGCGCCGAAGCGGTCCACCGCCGCCTGGACCGCCGCGCGGACCTGATCCGGCCGGGCGACATCGAGCGGCGCCGCGATCGCGCGGTCCGGCGCCGTGGCGACGATATCGGCGATGTCCTCCGCCCGGCGCGCCGTCACCACGGCCTGCTCGCCGATGGCGAGGACATGACCGGCGATCGCGCGGCCGATCCCGGTCGAGCAGCCGGTGATGAGCCACGTCCTCACGCTTCGCCTTCCGCGATGCGCCAGGAATAGTTCCGCGCGCGTTCCTGCTGCTGGGCGCGGCGCTCGTCCGGCGCCAGCCAGGAGGTTTCGGGGCGCAGTTCCTCCTTCAACCGGGCGAGCGGCACGACGCGGCTGGTCGCGCCGAAATCGGGGCCGGGGCGTCCGCCCTCGAACTCGGCCCAGCGCAGCGTGAGGAGGCCCTCGGGCATGTCGCAAGGGTCGAGCCAGTTGTGGACGCCGGGATCGCATTGGGAGACCACATAGGTCAGCGTGCCGTCGGCGTTGCGTCGGGACTGGTTCAGGTTGAGGCTGCCGGTGCGATCGACGATATCGTTGGTGGTTCCCCACCAGTTGGTGATCGGCGCGAGGAAATAGCCCGCGCCGCCCAGCCCCACGTCGATCACCAGCGCCTCCTCCGGCGCAAGGCGGAAATGGCCCATGACGTAGATCTGGTTGCGCAGCGCCCCGTCGCTGTCCCGGTCTATGGTGAAGTCGAAGCCGTTGGCGGGCTTGTCGAGCGCCTGCGCGTTCCAGCGGACGGTGTTGTCGATATTCTTCGCCAGCATCGCGATCGCGGCGTCGACCTGCTCGTCGAGCGTGCGCTCGGGTCGCTTCGGCGGGCCGCCGAGACGCTCGATCGAAAGCTCGTTCACCCGCTCGTGCGCCCAATCCATCAGTACGTCGCGGATGTAGAATTCGCGGGCTTCCGGCGCGGAGCGGATATGGTTGGGCCGGTCGCCCTTGGGATCGGCGTCCACCGCGATCTCGAACCGGCCGTCGGCATCGAGCGCCAGCGCCTTGCCGTCGAACACGTCCACCGTGCCCATAAAAGCATCCCAGAGGGTGAAATAATTTTCGGTGAGCCGCCGCTCGGGCACGCGCCCGCGGATGATATAGCGCTCGGCCCCGTCGATCGGGATCACGCGATAGACCGAATCGGGATTGTCGATTCCCCAGCGGGAACCCGGCACCTCGCGTCCGCCAAGCCGATGCGGCACGCGCGAGATCGTGACGACCGCGGGCCGCTCAGGATCGGTGTTGAGCGACCAGATGATCGCGCCGAACACCACCTCCGGATAATATCGTTCGAAAGCAGCCGCCATTTCGGGGCGCGGCGGCGTCAGCGCCAGCCATCGCTTCCGTTCGGCGGCGACCGCGGCGCACATCCGGGGATGCGCCAGGACATCGAGCGCTCGCAGTTCGAAGCGCGCCTGTTCCGGCGTGGCGATCGGATGGGACATGACGGCTCCCCGTGCTGAATGCGCCCAACCTGATGGGGACCGGGGGCCATCGGCAAGAGCCGTCGCTTCCGCGATCCCGCCGAAGTTCGGCAAAACCGACTCTGCAACTCTTGCGCATGGAATGATTTGCTCCATGATACGCGAAATGTGTGGATGGAGTTTCTACGCATATGCAAACGGCAAAGACAGGGATGGAGGGCGCCACCGCCGTGCGCGACGAGCTCTGCACGGCGGGATTCTCGGCGGAATGGGTCGCCCAGCGCGGCGCGAGGCCGTTCCGGCGGATCCACCGCCTCGATCGGCCGACGCTCGTGTATCTGCCGCCCGACAATCGCGGCATCGCCCAGGGATGCTTTCAGGCCGACGCCGGCGACACGGTGTTCCGGCCGTTCGGCCTCGCCGTGTTCGTGCCCCGGCAGGTGCCGCTGCATGTCGTCTCCGGCGGATTCGCCGGGCGCGAGATGCTGATCTGCCGTTTCGATCCCGAGCGCTTCGAGGCCGTCACCGGCATCGGCGACGTGGACGAGACGGTGCTCAAGGCCTGCGCCGATGTCAGCGCGCCCGCCGTGCTCGACATGCTCGAACGGCTCGCGGCCGAGATGCGGCAAGCGGGCATCGCCCGTACAACCATCATCGCCGGGCTCGGGCTCGTCCTGCTCGGCGAGCTCGGCCGTTATTTCGCGCAGGTTCGAACCGGCGGCCAGCGGGAAGGCATCCTGGCGCCCTGGCAGATGCGCCGGATCGAGGAGAGGCTGGCTGCCGGCGAGCGCCCACCCCCGGATATCGCCGAGCTTGCCCGCCTTTGCGGGATAGGGCCGCGTCACCTGATGCGCGCCTTCAAGGCGACCACCGGCTCGACGGTCGGCGAGCGTATCGAGCATACACTGTTCGCGCGGGCGGCGCGCTGGCTGGAGGGCGGCGACGTGCCTCTCAAGATCATCGCGGCGCGGCTGGGCTACCGCCGCGCAGGAAGCTTTTCCACGGCTTTCCGACGCCGCTTCGGAGAGAGCCCGCGCGATTATCGCCGCCGCGCCCTGGCGATGAGCCATTGCATCGGCCCGGCGCCGGGAAGCGCGCGTTCATCCTTGGCTCAGATCGGATAAGCTTCCTTCGCCCCCTGTTGGACGGGAGTGGAACGGAGTCGAGATGCGTGGAGTGAAAGCGTGCGTGGTCATGGCGCTCGTCGGCGGCATGGGCCTGTGGGGCTCGGCGGCGAACGCGGGCAGCCTTGGAGTTCAGGCGAGCGGCGTCCGCTCGCAAGGCGATTGGGGCGGCCAGATCGCCGCCGGCTATCGCTTCGGCTTCGCAGGATTCGATATCACGCCGGGGGCAGGCCTCTATTTCCACGGCCCGACCACGGTTTTCGGCCAGGTGGAGGGCGGATACAGCATCCCGGCCCTCGCCCGCGTAGGGATCGGCGCCCGCTTCATCAGCGGAGACGTGAAGGCTTACGGCACCGTCGCGCTGCCGATCGCCCCCGCCGTTCACATCAAGGGAGACGCCGGCGACGGATATTATGCGCTCGGCCTGACTCTCGGTTTCTAGGCAGAGCCGGGTTCCATCGAACGGCAACAGGGCATCGAGGTTCGGGCCGCGTGACGGGCGGAGGCCCGATCATCGTCACGGCCCTGCTCAGGGCGGAGGATTTCGCCTGGCTCAACGGGCTGCGCCTCGCGCATTATCCGCCCGATCGCAATCGCGTGCCCGCGCATCTCACCCTGTTCCGCCATCTTCCCCCCAGCCTGGCCGGCGAGCTGGATCGAAGATTGAAAGCGGAAACCGGAGAGGATGCGCCGGCCGCATCCCTGGCCGGGCCCGAGCTCCTCGATCACGGAGTCGCGCTACGCGTCCGTTCGGAGGGCCTGGAGGCCCTTCGCGAGCGGCTGGAGGATGCGTTCGTCGGGCTGCTCACTCCGCAGGATGCGGGCGGCTGGCGACCGCACGTCACGATCCAGAACAAGGCCGCGCCCGCCGCCGCCCGCGCGCTTCATGCCGTGCTGCTCAGGGAAAGATGGCCGCGACCGCTCATTCTCTCCGGGCTGGCGTCCTGGCGCTATCGGGAAGGGTCTTGGGAGCCGATACGCCGGCATCGCTTCAGTCGATCTGGCCGATCCCCTCGCAACTGATGTCGAACGCGGCGAGCCCGGCGTCGAGATAATCGGCGAGCATCGGCATATCGAGAAGCTGATCGACCGCCGCTTCCGCGCCGGCCTCGCCCGCTTCATCGCGCGCGTCATCCCATTCGGAGGCGTCATAGGTGCCGCGCCCCACCATAGCCAGCGCGTAGAGCTCGATCTGCTGATCCTCGGCGAGATCCTCGATCGCGCTGCGCAATTCGTCCTCGACGACCGACTCGGCCATATCTTCCTCGATCGAATCATATTCGTCGTCGGAATCGTCGACCGGATCGTCATTGTCGGGATCGACGGAAGGCACCTGCGCTTCAAGCTCGCGAGCGCGTTGAATAATCCGGCAGATCATATCGAGAGGGGTTTCAAGATCCATTGCCGTTCCTGCGATGCGCCACTGGGCCTTCCGCCGAAACGAGGGGGCGGCGCGGCGGTTCCGCCGCCGTCGTTTGCGATGTTGACCCCATCCGCGCGCCTGCTATAGCCCGCGCTTGCCCGCGCCGGAGACCATCCGGCAGCCCGCATGGGGCGGAGTAGCTCAGCTGGTTAGAGCAGCGGAATCATAATCCGCGTGTCGGGGGTTCAAGTCCCTCCTCCGCTACCATTGCAGGCGTCATTCGCCGCGCGGGCGCGGCTTGCCCGAACCGGAGCTGCGCGCCTGAAGCAAGGCGCGTCGGGTATCGATGTCGGCGATGCAGCCCTCGTCCGCCGGGAGGAAGCGCACCGCGAGACCCCTGGCGCGCAACCCCTCGTCGCCCCGGGCTTCTTCAAGCGCATCCAGCGCCGCACCCCGCAGCAGAACCGGATGCCCCGGCACACCCCGCCAGCGAGGACGCACGGCCTCGCCGTTTCGTCCAGCCCGGATCAGGCGGGCCGCCAGGCCGGGCGGCAGCCAAGGCATGTCGCCCAGGAACAGCAGCGCCTCGCGATCGACGGGGCGGAGCGCCCGCGCCGCGACGCGCAGGCTCGCGCCCATGCCTTCCCGGTAATCGCGCGCCCGCACGATCCGCGCATGAGGCGCGTGGCGGCGGACCTCCGCGGCGATCAGAGGCGCGCGATCCCCGGTGACGACGATCAGCCGCTGGACGGGCGCCTGCGCGATGACGCCCAGCACGCGGGCGAGAACCGTTTCCCGCCCGATCCGCGCGAGCAGCTTGTTCCCCGGCCCGAAGCGCCGCGATTCGCCCGCCGCGAGCAGGATCGCGACGCGCAACGCCCGCGCCCTAGATCTCGACCTGGCTGCCGAGCTCCACCACCCGGTTGGAGGGCAGCTTGAAGAACTCCATCGCGCTTTCGGCGTTGCGCAGCATCCAGGCGAACAGCTTCTCGCGCCAGATCGCCATGCCGGGCCTGGAGGAGGCGATCAGCGTCTGGCGGGCGAGGAAGAAGCTGGTGTCCATCATCCGGAACGGCGCGCCCGCGCCCTGCACGCAGGTGAGCGCCGCGGGCACGTCCGGCTCCTGCATGAAGCCGTAGTGGATGACGATCCGGAAGAAGCCCTGCCCGAAATCCTTCACCTCCACGCGCCGCGCCTGCTCGACATAGGGCACGTCCTCGATCCTGACGGTCAGCAGGATCACGCGCTCGTGCAGCACCTTGTTGTGCTTGAGATTGTGGAGCAGCGCGTGGGGCACGCCGTCCTGCGCGGTGGTCATGAAAACCGCCGTGCCGGCCACGCGCTCGGCCGAATTGGCGGCGGATTTCACGAACACGCTGATCGGCATCGCCACCTCCCGCAGCCGGGCGAGCATCAGTTCGCGGCCCTTGGCCCAGGTGGTGAGCACGGTGAAGATGACGAAGCCGGCGAGCAGCGGGAACCAGCCGCCGTCCGGCACCTTCGTCAGATTCGCGGTGAAATAGGCGATATCCACCGTGAAGAAGAGCGCGATCAGGAAGCCCGCGATCAGCTTGTTCCACTTCCACATGATGAACAGGCAGACGGTGAGCAGGCAGGTGTCGATCAGCATCGCCCCCGTCACCGCGATGCCGTAGGCGGCAGCGAGATTGTTCGAGGTCTGGAAGCCCAGCACCAGCAGGATCACCATCACCATCAGCGTCCAGTTGATGACGGGTATGTAGATCTGCCCGGCCGCGCTGGCCGAGGTATGGGTGATCCTGAGACGCGGGATGAAGCCGAGCTGGATCGCCTGCTGCGTCACCGAGAAGGCGCCGGTGATGACCGCCTGGCTGGCGATGATCGAAGCGGCTGTCGCGATGATGACGAGCGGCAGGCGGAGATTTTCGGGCGCGAGCAGGAAGAAGGGATTGGCCGCCAGCGTCATCCGATCGGCCGGCGCGACGGAGAGGATCATCGCCCCCTGCCCCCAGTAATTGAGCATCAATGCGGGCAGCACGAACCACAGCCAGGCGCGGGTGATCGGCTTGCGGCCGAAATGGCCCATATCCGAATAGAGCGCCTCCGCGCCCGTCACGGACAGCACCACCGAGCCCAATGCGAGGAAGGCGTGCCCCGGCTGGTTCAGGAAGAATTGCAGCGCATTCAGCGGATTGAGGCTCCACAGCACGCCCGGCATGGCGACGATGTTGACGAGGCCCAGCACCGCCAGCACCAGGAAATAGAAGACCATGATCGGCCCGAACAAGGCGCCGACCCGCGCCGTGCCGCGCGCCTGGAGCACGAACAGGCCGATCAGGATGCCGATCGCGATCGGCAGCACCAGCGGCGCGAGGCTCGCCTCGGCCGATGTCAGGCCCTCGACCGCGGAAAGCACGGTGATCGCGGGGGTGATCATGCTGTCCCCGAAGAACAGCGCGGTGGCGAACACGCCGAGCAGCACGAGGCCGCGCGTCCAGCGCACCTCGGCCCGCACCGATCGCGAGATCAGGGCGAGAAGCGCGAGACTGCCGCCCTCCCCCTTGTTGTCGGCGCGCATGATGATGGCGACATATTTGATGGTGACGACCACCATCATCGACCAGAAGATCATGCTGAGCACGCCGAGGACGCGGCCGCCGTCCGGCAGGATCGGGTGATGGCCCGCGAACGTCTCGCGCAGCGCGTAGATCGGGCTGGTGCCGATATCCCCGAACACCACGCCGATCGCGCCGAGCGCGAGCTTCGCCACGCCCTCCTGGCCGTGATGACCGGCCTGGGCGCTCGCGTGCGGCAGCATGGCTTCGTCGCCCACGGGGCTCGGAAGCGGCTTTTCGGCCTCTTTGTCGCTCATCGTCGGGCCGGATTCGCCCTGCGGTGGAATCGTGCCGTCACTGCCCACTCGTCCTGACCCGTTTCGCCCCCCGGCACAACGTCGCGCGCCCTAGCACGGCCCCAACCGTTGCTGCAACGCCACGCGACAAGCCCCGTTCCTCCCGCTATAGCGCGCGCCATCGCTGAATCATGGAGAGACACATGCGTGTCGGTGTTCCGAAAGAGATCAAGAATCACGAATATCGCGTCGGGCTGACCCCGCCCTCGGTCGCCGAGTTCGTCGCCGCCGGCCATCAGGTCTTCATCGAGACCAGGGCCGGCATGGGAATCGATTTCGAGGATCAGGATTATGTCGACGCGGGCGCGACGATCCTGCCCGATGCCGCCGCCGTGTTCGACAAGGCGGAAATGATCGTGAAGGTGAAGGAGCCGCAGCCCCGCGAGATCGCGATGCTGAAGCCCGGTCAGATCCTCTTCACCTATCTCCACCTCGCCGCCGACAAGCCGCAGGCGGAAGGGCTGATGAAGTCCGGCGCGATCTGCATCGCCTATGAGACGGTGACGTCCGACAAGGGCGGCCTGCCGCTTCTGAAGCCGATGTCCGAGGTCGCGGGCCGCATGTCGGTGCAGGTCGGCGCGCATTATCTCGAAAAGGAGCAGGGCGGGCGCGGCGTGCTGCTGGGCGGCGTGCCGGGCGTGGCGCCGGCCAAGGTGGCGATCCTCGGCGGCGGCATCGCCGGCGTGAACGCGGCGCAGATGGCGGTCGGGATGCGCGCGGACGTCACCATCTACGACATCAACAATGATCGCCTGGCCGAGCTCGACATGTTCTTCTCGAGCCAGATCAAGACGGCCTACGCCTCCAAGGCGGCGGTCGCGGCGGCGGTCCGCAACGCGCATCTGGTGATCGGCGCGGTGCTGATCCCCGGCGCGGCCGCCCCCAAGCTCGTCACCCGCGATATGCTGAAGACGATGAAGCGCGGCGCTGTGCTGGTCGATATCGCGATCGACCAGGGCGGCTGCTTCGAGACGAGCCACGCCACCACGCATGACGATCCGGTGTTCGAGATCGACGGCGTGACCC
>DASSTK010000163.1:0-2449 GCA_035707945.1 Sphingomonas sp. | reverse complement strand
CGCGGGGAGTGTCCCCCACTTCCGGCCGATCCGCTCGGCGGCGAGACGCGCGGCCAGCGCCGCCGCGTCATGGTCGGGATGCCCGCCCTCATAGGGGTGGGTGACGAGGGCGGCGGCTCCGGCGCAATCCCGCGCGAGGCGATCGACAAGCTCGCCGAGATGCTCCACCGCCTCCTGATCGGGAAAGCCGTAGGCCAGCCGCTCGGGCGCGACCCCGAGCGCATCGAGGGCGCGGTCCAGCTCCCCGGCGCGGGCGCGGGCATAGGCCTCCCGGTTCTCAAAGCCGAGGCGGTGCGCGTCGGCCATGTCGCGCGGCGCGCCGTCGGTGATGTGGATCAGGAGCAGGCGCTCCAGCCTGGGGAGCGCCGCGCCCGCCCACAGGCACTCGTCGTCGGGATGGGCGACGATCAGCGCCACCGGCTCGGCGATAGGCTCACCGCCCGCCAGTCGACCGGCGAAATCCTCCGCCGTCATCGCGCCCCGCCAGAAAGCAGCCCGATCGCCGAACGATAGCCGCCCAAGGTGCCGACATCGACATAGCTCTCGCCCGCGCGCACGCCCACCGCCTCGTTGCCGCGCGCCAGCCAGGCGTTGACCAGCGTGCCGATATATTCGTCGCCGCGATCGGGCTCGCGCCACAGCGCATGAAGCTCGTGCAGGACGCGGCCCGGCATCTTGAACGCGCCCCACACCCAGTTCGAGCGCGCGCCCTGCTGCTTGACCTGGATTTCCTCCACCCGATCGCCATCGCCCAGCACCACCGCGTCGAACAGTTCGGGCGTAGCGACCGGGAACAGCAGGAAGGACAGGCGGTCGTCGGGCAGGCGGGCCAGCCCGTCGGCAGGGAACCAGATGGTGTCGGGCAGGCCGATCAGCACCGGCTCGTCCGGCGCGATCAGGGGGCAGGCGCGGAAGATGGCGTCGCACAGGCCGGCGGCGTTGCGCTGGACGACGAAGGCGGTTTCCGCTCCGCTCACGCCGCCGCCATAATAGCTCATGATGTCCGCCTTGGTGGGCGAGATCACGAAACAGATGCGGTCCGCGCCGCCCGCCACCATGCGATCGACCAGATATTCGCTCACCGCCTTGGGGCGCTCGCAGCCGTCCGCGTCGACGCGGCTGCCGACCGGCAGAAGCTCCTTGGAGAAGGCGAGGGGCTGGATGCGGGTGCCGTTGCCGGCGGCCGGAATGATCCCCCACATGCCGCTCATGCCGCCGCCATCGCGCGGCCGCCGGCGCGGGCCGACTCGATCAGGCCGATCAGCTCCTCGGCGCGCCGGGCGGAGCTGTGCTCGGCCAGCACCCGCGCGCGGGCGCGCTCCGCGATCCGGCGCAGCTCCGCGTCCGGCCGATCGAGCGCGGCGAGCGTGTCCCCGGCGTCATGCGCGATCAGTATCTCCTCGTCCGGCGTGAAGAAGGCGTCCAGCCCTTCCCACCAGTCGGAGAGCAGGGGCGCGCCGCAGGCCGCCGCCTCGAACAGGCGGCCGGACGGGCACCAGCCCATCGCCGCCATGTCCCCGCGCGTGACGTTGAGGGTGAGGCGCGAGGAGCAGAAGAAGGCGGGATGATCGCACGGCGCGACGTGCGCCATGAAGAAGATGTTCGGCTTCCACGGGAAATCGGCGGGATAGCCCGATCCGCCGATCACGAAGCGCAGGTCCGGCCGCGCCGCGGCGGGGGCGACGAACAGCCGCTCCAGCGCCGCCTGCCGGTCCGCCGCCCAGGTGCCGAGATAGCTGCAATCGCCGCCGAACAGCGCCTGCGCCGGCGCGGGTCTGTGGGTGGAGGGATCGACATGGCCGTACAGCGGCGCGGCGCGGCGCGCGCCCAGCCGATCGCGCAAGGCGTCGAGCGCGCCGCCGCCGGTGTAGCTCAGCACCAGATCGAAGCCGCCGAGCCCCTCGGGCGGCAGATACTCCACCCTCTCCCCGGCGGCGAGGCGGGCGAGCGTCACCGGCGTATCGAGATCGTAGAAGATCGAAAGCCCGCGCCCTTCCTGCTCGATCAGCCGCGTGGCGGCGATCGCGTCCGGGCAATAGGAGGTGACGAACAGCGCGTCGGCGTCCAGGATCGCGCGCTTGGCGGTGAGCACCTCGCGCCACTGGTCGTAGAGCCGCAGGGTCGCGCCCGGAAGCTCGGTCAGGTCGCGGTTGCCGGCGTACCAGGGCATGTCGCGTTCGAGAAAGAGGATGTCGTGCCCCGCCTCCGCCAGAGCGCGGATCAGCCCGCGCCACAGGGTCGCATGGCCGTTGCCCCAGGAAGAGCTGACGGTCAGGCCGAAGATGGCGAGCTTCATCCTACTCTCCTGCTGCCGTAACCTCCTCGAAACGAGGGGCCGCCGCTCCTGTTCCTGAGACTTTCCAACGCATCGGCCGTTTCGCGCGCCCTCCGGTTGGAGTAGGGCGGGGGCGAGGAGGCGCGTGGTGCGGACGGCGGAGCAGGCGATCGG
>DASSTK010000162.1:0-4706 GCA_035707945.1 Sphingomonas sp. | reverse complement strand
GCCCCGCACCTCAATCCAGATAGAAGTTGACGGTGGTGACGACGCGGACCTTCTGGAAGGGCGAGTCCTGCCCCGATCCGCTATTCTCCCCGTCGCGCGCGCCGATCGAGAAATAGCCCTGCGTCGCCTGCTGGATGCCGCCCACCTTCGCGCCTGAATCGCGCGCGAACTGCTGCGCCCCGGCGCGCGCATCCCTGGTCGCCTCGGCGATCATGGCGGGCTTGACCTGGTTGAGCCGGGTGAAGCTGTAGATCATGCCCGATCCGTCCTGCAGCGCCACGCCCTGCCGCACCAGATCGGCCTGATGCGTGTAGGCGCGCCGCGCCTGCATCACCTTGTCGGTGCGGAGCTGGAGCTGCTGGCGCACGGTGATGTTGAGCGCGCCGTGATTGTCCCGATATTCGTTGACGTTGGTGGCGCCCAGCGTCAGCTCGTCCGGCCCGAAGCCGTTGGCCTTCATCAGCGCCAGGATGACCTGCGTGTCATGGTCGATCTGCTTCTGGAGCGCGGCGAGGTCGTCGCCCGTCGCCGAATAGGCGAGCGTCCAGGTGGCGAGATCGGCGGTCACGTCCCGCTCGGCAAGCCCGCGCACCGTCACCACCCGATCGGCGTGGCGCGCCCGCACCAGCCCGTCGCCCGCGAACCAGCCGCCCGCCGCCACGCCGACCGCGATCAGCCCGGCCGCCAGCACCCGCATCCCATCCGCTCGTTCCATGACCCACTCCCTTGGTTGAGCGGTGGAACGTGCAATATTGTCGATGAACCGTTGCTGACGACAATCAGGCGCCCGGCTCGACCGGGTGGTCCGTTCGCGCCGCCAGGTCCTTCTGCCAGAACACCACGTCACGCCAGCCGCCATGCTTGAAGCCGATGCCGGGCTGGACGCCGACGTCGCGGAAACCGAGTCGTTGGTGGAGCGCGGCGCTGGCGGGATTGCCGGCGGTCATCACCCCCATCGCCGCGACGAAGCCGCGCGCGGTCAGCTCGTCGAGCAGCGCGGCGTAAAGCGGCGCGCCGATTCCGCCCCCACGCGCCTCCCTCGCCACATAGATCGCCGTCTCCGCCACCCAGCGATAGGCGGCGCGGGCGCGATAGGGCGCGGCGTAAGCATAGCCCAGCACCGCGCCATCGCGCTCGGCGACCAGCCAGGGGTGTGTCGCGGTGACGTGCGCAATCCTGGCGTGGAACTCGGCGGCGTCGGGCGGGTCCAGTTCGAAAGTGATGACCGTATCGGTGACGTAAGGCCGGTAGATCGCCGCGAGCGCCTCGGCGTCCTCCGGGCGGACGGGGCGGATCAGCACCCGCCGTTCCTTTTCTCCGTTCGTCCCGAGCGAAGCCTTCCTGAGCCGGGTCGAAGGGTCGAGGAACGTGACCCGGGCGAGGCCTCGACTTCGCTCGGCCCGAACGGAGCAGAGCGGTTAATCACATCGCCGCCCTGACCATCAGCTTGCGCGCCGCCGCGATGTCGCGCGGGCTGGGCGGCTCGCTCGCGCCGCAGATCAGGCAGTGCGCCTGGATCGCCGGGCCGGAGAGGATCGCGCGCGCATCCGCCAGCGCCTGGGCCAGCACGAAATCCGGCTTGCGCGCCAGCGAGGCGAAGGCGTCGGGCGTCCGCGCCTCGTCCGATCCGTCGCCGCCGCTCCCCGCGCCGAACAGCTTGGCGATCAGCCGCATCGCCAGCGAATGCTCGCGTCCGACATAGACGGGATGCACCTTGGCGGGATCGAGATGCGCCCGCCGCGCAGCCTCCGCGATCGCGTCGTCAAGCCCGCCGAAGCGATCGACCAGCCCGATCTTCTTCGCCGTCACGCCGTCCCACACATGGCCCTGCGCGATTGCGTCGACGCGCTGGACGGACATGTGGCGCGCCGCCGCCACCAGCCCGGTGAAGCGCGCATAGGTCTGGTCGATCCCCGCCTGGATCAGCGCATCGACCTGCGGCGTGGTGCCTTGCAGCACGTCCGGCTCGCCCGAAAGCGGGGTGGCGCGCACCCCGTCCGCCGACAGGCCCACCTTGGAGAGCGAGCCTTCGAAGGTGGGGATGATGCCGAACACGCCGATCGAGCCGGTGATGGTGGAGGGCTCCGCATAGATGATGTCGCCCGCGGTCGACACCCAATAGCCGCCCGACGCCGCCACCGATCCCATCGAGATCACCACCGGCATGCCCTTGGCCTTGGCCGCGAGCACGGCGGAGCGGATGCGATCCGAGGCCGTCACCGATCCGCCGGGCGAATCGACCCGCACCACCAGCGCCTTGAAATCGCCCCGCGCGATCGCGGCGGAGAGCGCGTCGGCGATGCTGGTGCCGCCCGCCGTTCCCGGCGGCGCGGTGCCGTCCACGATATCGCACGCCACGGTAACGACGCCGATGCCGTCGCCGTGCGTCGGCGGCGGGTTGGCGGTGATCCAGTCGTCGAGGTCGATGGTGCGGTAGGCGCCCGGCGCGGGCTTGTCGGCCGCGCCCACGATCTGCGCCACCCGCTCCCCGAACTGGATACGGTTGCCGAGACGATCGACCAGCCCGTAAGCCTCGGCCGTTTGCGCCAGCGTGCCGTTGGGCGCGTGCCCGCTCGAAAGCTGCGCGAGATATTGCGGAACATGCGCCTTGGGCCGCGCGCGCGCCACCTCCGCGTTCCAGCTCCGCCACAGCGAGTCGATCAGCGCCTGGTCGGCGGCCTTCGCCTCCGGGCTGGCGCTGGTGCGGGTGAAGGGCTCAACCGCGGACTTGAACTTGCCGACGCGATAGACGTGCGCGTCCACCCCCAGCTTGTCGAGCAGACCCTTGTAATAGAGCTGCGATCCGCCCGGCCCGGCGGTCAGCACCGCGCCGATCGGATCGAGCCAGATCTCGCTGGCGTGGCTGGCGAGCTGATAGCTCGGATCGTCATAGCCGGTGGCGTAGGCCAGCACCGGCTTGCCCGCGGCGCGCACCTTGTCCAGCGCGCGGCCCACCTCGGCCACCGCCGCCTGACCGCCGCCGGTGAAGCCGTCGAGATCGAGCACCACCGCCTTCACCCGATCGTCCGTGGCGGCGGTATCGACCGCGCGGATCACATCGCGCAGGCGATATTGCCGCATGTCCGACCCCACGCCCGAGACGAGATCATAGGGCCGGGCGTCCGCCGGCTGCTCGACGAGGCTGCCGTTGAGCTTGACGAGCAGCGCCCCGCCGCTCTGGATGCCGTTCGGCCCAGCGCTGGCGACGACGGCGGCGATCGCGCCGAAGAAGATCAGCAACGCGATCAGCGCCAGCAAATCCTTCACGCCGACCAGGAATCGCCAGAAGGCCTTCAAGAAGCGCATCGCCAAGTCACCCCGTTATCATGTTCCGGCGCTACAGCCCTGCGTATGCGCTGGCAATCGGATACTCCCCCTCCCCCGAAGGGGAGGGGCTTGCTCCTCGCATCCCGTCGCTCCCACGGAACGCTCCGAAACCCGGCCCTTGCAAAAATCCTTCGCGCGCCTTCTTGACGACGCCCGAGCAGGGGCCATATCCGCGTCGTTGGCACTCACCGCAAAGGAGTGCTAACATTTCGTTCGACGCCGGCCGAGTCTCCCTTGCCCAGGGCTGCTTTGCGCCGGCGAACATCATAGGAAAGGGCGAATTCCCATGAACTTCCGTCCGTTGCACGATCGCGTGCTCGTGAAGCGCGTCGAGGCCGAGGAAAAGACGGCCGGCGGCATCATCATCCCCGACACCGCCAAGGAAAAGCCGCAGGAGGGCGAGGTCGTCGCCGCCGGCTCCGGCGCGCGCTCCGAGGATGGCAAGATCACCCCGCTCGACGTCAAAGCGGGCGATCGTATCCTGTTCGGCAAATGGTCCGGCACCGAAGTGAAGGTCGACGGCCAGGATCTCCTCATCATGAAGGAGAGCGACATCCTGGGGATCATCGGCTGATCCACTTCCCTGTGCTCCTGTGAAAACAGGAGCCTAGAGCCAAGCACCCCTGGGTTCCTGCTTTCGCAGGAACACGAGATAGGAAAAGGAACACATAATGGCTGCGAAAGACGTCAAGTTTTCGCGTGACGCCCGGGAGCGCATTCTGCGCGGCGTCGACATCCTCGCCGACGCGGTGAAGGTCACGCTCGGCCCCAAGGGCCGCAACGTCGTGCTCGACAAGAGCTTCGGCGCCCCGCGGATCACCAAGGACGGCGTCGCCGTCGCCAAGGAGATCGAGCTCAAGGACAAGTTCGAGAACATGGGCGCGCAGATGCTGCGCGAGGTGGCCTCGAAGACCAACGACAATGCCGGTGACGGCACCACCACCGCGACCGTGCTCGCCCAGGCGATCGTGCGCGAGGGCATGAAGTCGGTCGCCGCCGGCATGAACCCGATGGACCTGAAGCGCGGCATCGACCTCGCGGTCAAGAAGGTCGTCGAGGACATCCAGGCGCGCTCGAAGAACGTCGCGGGCTCGAACGAGATCGCACAGGTCGGCACCATCTCGGCGAACGGCGACACCGAAATCGGCGAGAAGATCGCCGAGGCGATGGAGAAGGTCGGCAAGGAAGGCGTCATCACCGTCGAAGAGGCGAAGGGTCTCGAATTCGAACTCGACGTCGTCGAGGGCATGCAGTTCGACCGCGGCTATCTGAGCCCGTACTTCATCACCAACCCGGAGAAGATGCAGGTCGAGCTTTCCGATCCGTACATCCTGATCCACGAGAAGAAGCTGTCGAACCTGCAGGCGATGCTGCCGATC
>DASSTK010000161.1:0-6780 GCA_035707945.1 Sphingomonas sp. | reverse complement strand
CGCGACGCGGGCCGAGGAATGGCTGGCGGCGGGCGGCGCGCTCGGCCCGGCCGATCGCGGCGTTGTCCCCCAGAACAGTTGGTATCGGGCTCTCGACGCCGCGATGGAGACGCTCGGTGCGGTGGAGGCGGAGGATGCGACGTGGGGCAAGGCGCGGCTCTACGCCGAGGGCGAGGCGGCGCGGCGGCCGCTCCGCCCCCGCGCCGCGCCGCCCATGTCGCGCATCCCCGCCTGGCTTGGCGAGCCCGCCCCGCAGGAGAGCCGCCCGCCTCGTCCGCTCACGCCCTCCGCGATCGGGCGGGACGATGTATCCGATCCGCCGTCCGCGCCCGCTATGCGCGCCGCCGCCGAGCGCGGGCGGTTGCTCCACCAGCTTTTCGAGCGGCTGCCCGGCTGCCCGCCCGAACAAAGGCGTGCGGCGGCCGAGCGCTGGCTGACGGGATCGGCGGGGATCGCCGACGCGACCCAGGCGCGATCGCTTGCCGAGGACGCCTGCGCGGTTCTGAACGATTCGCGCTTCGCCCCGTTGTTCGCGCCCCAGGGGCTCGCCGAAGCGCCGATCGCGGCGGTGGTGGAGGGGGAGGTGATCGCCGGCACGGTCGATCGTCTGCTGGTCGAGCCGGATCGCGTGCTGGTGGTCGATTTCAAGACCGGCAAGCGCGTGCCGCGTGACCTCGCCGCCGCGCCGACACATCATCTCGCGCAGATGGGGGCCTATGCCGCCGCGCTCGGCGTGATCTTTCCCGGTCGGCGGATCGAGGCGGCTTTGCTCTACACCGCAGGGCCGAAGCTGATCGCGCTCGACGCCGAAACGCTCGCCCGCCACAAGCCCGGCTTGGGACCGGCGGAGCAAAGTTACGCGCCCGCCGGTTGAGCGGACGAGGGCGCTCGCCTACATCGCAGGCCGACAGACAGGAGATGTTTCATGGCGACCAAGACCGTCACCGATCAGAGCTTCACCGCCGACGTGCTTTCCGCCGACGGGCCGGTGCTCGTCGATTTCTGGGCGGAGTGGTGCGGGCCGTGCAAGATGATCGGCCCGGCGCTGGAGGAATTGTCCGACGAACTGGGCGGGAAGGTGACGATCGCCAAGCTCAACATCGACGAGAATCCGGATGCCCCCGGCCGCTACGGCGTGCGCGGCATCCCGACCATGATCCTGTTCAAGGGCGGCGCCCCCGCCGCCACCCAGGTCGGCGCCGCTCCCAAGAGCCAGCTCAAGCGCTTCATCGAAGGCGCGCTCTGACCCCTTGGCCCGTTCGGGGAGAGCCCCTTTCCGTTGTGCCGGACCAGTAATGGCAGCCGCAGCCCTGCGTCGGTCCGAAGCGCGCATCAAAGAACGTAGCTCAGTACGAATCCCACGAAGGTCTGGTTGGGGGAGCCGGCGATCGAGGTGACGGGGCTGTCGGCGGCGTCGCCCAGCAGGCGGGCATAGTGAAAGCGGACGCCGACGGCCCATTTGCGTGACAGGAACTGATCGACCGCGATCGCCGCGCCGACGCTCTTGAAACCCGAACGGGCGTGGAAGACGGGCAGGCCGCTTGCCGCCGAATCCGCCGGATCGACATCGAAATAGGTGCGCATATAGTCGCGGTTCGCCCAATCGCTATCCAGTTCGACCGTGGCGATCAGGCCCGGATCGATGAACTTGAGCGGCCGGTGCGCCTCCGCGCGCAACGTGGCGGTGATGCCCGAATCCGCGCCGATCACGCTCTGCCCGGCCGAGAGGGTCACGCTTTCGCCGGAGCGGGGATCGGCGGCGATATGCTCATATTCGACGAAGCCGCCGGCGGTGAAGCTGTGATCGACGCGGCGCATCAGCGACACAGCCTTGCTGTCCACATCGTTGCGCGCGCGGCGGAAGCCGATCAGCGGACCGGCATGGAAATGTGAGGAATCGATCACGTTGAAACGCAGGTCATTTCCCTCGAAGGCCGCGTAATAATTGCCGAGATTCACCCGCGCCTCGGCATAGGGAACGAGGGTGGAGCGGCTCGATCCCTCATAATCCGGAACGAAGCCCGCTCCCGCCGAGAGGATGCCTTGCAATCCCTTGTCCGATTGGCCTCCGCCGCTCTGGGCCGCCGCCGGCGCCGCGGCCAGCAGAGCGGCGGCCAGGCAGAAAGCCCGCGTCGCGATGGCCCTCATCCGCATTCCCCTGTTCCTAGGCCCGCCTAAGCGGCGGGAATGGAAGCGGAATGCGTGAAGCGCGAGAATGTTGCGGATCGGGCACAATGTCCGATGAGCCTGCTCCGGCGGCTTTCGTATCGGCACGCGAGCGGGTAGGGGACGGCATGGCCGATCTCCCGCCCGTGGACGATGATGACGAGATGAACGCGCTCGATCCGGATTTCGCGGCGCGCTTCGAACGCGACGAGCGGCGGCCGCCCTGCCGGCTTTACCTGATCTCGCCGCCCGCGATCGACGAGGGCTTCGTGGACAGGCTCGCCGCCGCGCTCGACGGCGGGAATGTGGCGGCGTTTCAGCTTCGTCTCAAGGGGATGGACGAGCATGCGATCGCGCGTGCGGCCGATCCGCTCCAGCGGCTTTGCGCCGAGCGGGACGTCGCCTTCATCGTCAACGATTCGATCGCGCTCGCCAAAAGGCTGGACGCGGACGGGGTGCATCTGGGCCAGGAGGACGGCGATCCGCGCGAGGCGCGGCGCGTGCTCGGCCCCTCCGCGCAGATCGGCGTGACCTGCCACGACAGCCGCCATCTGGCGATGGAGGCGGGCGAGGCGGGGGCGGATTATGTCGCCTTCGGAGCCTTTTACCCGACACACACCAAGGAGACGCGCCACCGGCCGGCTACGTCGATCCTCTCCTGGTGGTCGACATTGTTCGAACTGCCCTGTGTCGCGATCGGCGGCGTCACCCCCGCCAACGCCGCCCCGCTGGTCGCCGCCGGGGCCGATTTCCTCGCGGTGTGCGGAGCGGTGTGGAACGCGTCCGACGGGCCGGAAGCCGCGGTACGCGCCTTCGCGGAGCCGCTCGCCGGGTGATCCGCGGCATCGCCCGGGGCGCGGCGCTGATCGCGATCGGGGTCGATCTGGCCGGAGCCTGGCTGATCGCCCATCCCGGCCCGACGCGGGTTCCGCTGAAGGTGGCGGCGGCGGTGACGGCGGCGGCGCTCATCCCCTGCGCGCTCGCCTTCGGGGTGACGGCGACGCGCCTGCTCCGCCGACGCGGCGTCAGGCCGCACAGCACGATCGACACCATGCGCTTGCCGCTCGGCGTGCCGCGTGGTTATCTCGGCGCGGCCGTGCTCGGCGGCATGGCGGTGCTGACCGCGATGGGGCAGCGCTTCGCGCTCTATATCTTCGCGGCCGGGGTGGCGCTGATCGCGCTCGCGCTGTCGCAGGCGCGGCCGCGCCGATGAACGGAAGCTGACGGATACGCTTTGCGAATCAAGGCGTTTCTTACCCGTCACGAACGGAAACGGATGACGGGTCATGTGGCGTAATGTGTGGATGATGACGGCGGGCGGTGCGGCGGCGATCGCCGTGGCGGCGGGCGCGCAACCGCCGGCGAAGGCGGACAAGGGGCCGGACGCCAAGGTGATGCAGGTGCAGGTGATCCTCGATCATCTCGGCTTTTCGCCGGGCGTGGTGGACGGCAAGGCGGGGCAGAGCCTCCGCCTGGCGATCAAGGGCTTCCAGAAGGCCAACGGCCTCACCCCCAGCGGCAAGATGGACGCGGATACCGCCAAGGCGCTCCAGCATTATGGCGCAACCCCGCCGGTCGCCTCGGTGAAGCTCACGGCCGCCGATTTCGCGGGGCCGTTCGTCGGGCCGATCCCGCACGGCGAGGACAAGCAGGCCAAGCTGCCCTCGCTCGGCTACCAGAATGTGCTGGAGATGCTTTCCGAACGCTATCACACCACGCCGGGCACGCTGATCGCGCTCAACTCGCCCGAAACGAAGCTCTCGCCCGGCGTGACGATCCGGGCGCCAAACGTCGCGACATCCGAGCGTGATTATCCGGCGGGGCTCAAGGATACATGGAAGCAGACGCTGGCGGGGCTCAACGTCTCTTCGGATCAGCCCCGGGCCGATCACATCACGGTCGACAAATCGGACAAGGCGCTCTCGGTCTATGACGCGAACGGGAAGCTGATGGCGCAATTCCCGGTGACGACGGGCAGTACGCACGATCCGCTGCCGATCGGCCACTGGAAGATCGACGCGATCGATTACAATCCCAAGTTCCACTACAACCCCAAGCTGTTCTGGGACGCCAAGAGCACCGACAAGAAGGCGACGCTCCAGCCCGGCCCCAACGGGCCGGTCGGCGTGGTGTGGATGGATCTGACGAAGCCGCATTACGGCATCCACGGCACGCCGGAGCCCAAAAATATCGGGCGGACCCAGAGCCACGGCTGCGTGCGGCTGACCAATTGGGACGCCGCCAGGCTGTCGCTGATGGTGAAGGTGGGTACGCCGGTGATCTTCCAGCCGTGACCCGCTTCGGCATCGCCGTCGCCGCGCTGATCCTGCTGGGGCTCATCGTGCTCGCCTCGATGGTGCGGGTGACGGGGCCGGGAGCGCCCGTCACCACCGCTCCGAAGCCTGCGATCGAAGGCGGCGAAGCTGCTCCGGCCGCCCCGCCCGTGAAGGTCGGCCGGTTGGTGCTGCCGGTGGAAGGCGTCGCTCCGGGGCAGCTTTCGGACACATGGGCCGATGCGCGGGGCGGCGGCGCGCGCACCCATCACGCGATCGACATCATGGCCCCGCGCGGTACGCCGGTGCTCGCCGCCGCCGACGGACGGATCGAGAAGCTGTTCGTCAGCAAGCTCGGCGGCAACACCCTTTACGAACGCTCGGCCGATGGCGCGATCGTCTATTATTACGCCCATCTCGCGGGCTATGCGCCCGGCATCGCCGAGGGCATCCAGGTGCGCGCCGGGCAGGTGATCGCCTAGATCGGCGCGAGCGGGGACGCCAGCCCGGACGCGCCGCACCTGCATTTCGAGGTGCATGTGATGGCGCCGGGCGAAGGCTGGTGGCAGGGGCGGGAGGTCGATCCCTATCCGCTGCTGGCGCGCTAGCCGCTCTCTTGCCCGTTCGCGCCCGCGCCGCTAAAGGCCGCGCCTGCTCTTTCCCATCCTTGAACCAGGTGTCGCACACATGAAGATCAGCGGCGTGGACATTCGTCCCGGCAACATCATCGAATATGAGGGCGGCATCTGGCGCGCCGTCAAGATCCAGCACACCCAGCCCGGCAAGGGCGGCGCCTACATGCAGGTCGAGATGAAGAACCTGCGCGACGGGCGTAAGAACAATGTCCGCTTCCGCTCGGCCGAGACGGTGGAGCGCGTGCGGCTGGACACCAAGGATTTCCAGTTCCTGTTCGCGGACGGCGACCAGCTCACCTTCATGGACAAGGACACCTACGATCAGATCAGCCTGCCGCGCGATCTGCTCGGCGACGCCGCCGCCTTCCTGCAGGACGGCATGGACGTGGTGATGGAACTCTACGAAGAAGAGCCGATCAACGTCCAGCTTCCCGATCAGGTGGAGGCCACGATCGTAGAGGCCGACGCGGTGGTGAAGGGGCAGACCGCTTCCTCCAGCTACAAACCCGCCATGCTCGACAACGGCGTGCGCGTCATGGTGCCGCCGCATATCAGCTCCGGCACGCGGATCGTGGTGGACGTGTACAGCCAGGAATATGTGAGGCGCGCGGATTGATCCGTGCCCCCTCCCGCTTGCGGGAGGGGGTTGGGGGGTGGGTGCCCGCCCTCCTTATCGGGCTTGGTCGACAGCACGAGCCCACCCCCGGCCCCTCCCGCAAGCGGGAGGGGGGAGAAGAGATAATGGTTGCCCATTCCGGCCTTATCACCGTCATGCAGAAGGCCGCGCGCAAGGCGGCGCCCAAGCTGCGCCGCGATTTCGGCGAGGTGGACGCGCTGCAGGTGTCGCGCAAAGGCCCGGCGGATTTCGTCTCCGCCGCCGATCGCGCCGCCGAGCGCACCATCGTCGAGGAACTGCGCCACGCGCGGCCCGACTGGGGCATCCTCGCCGAGGAAGGGGGCGCGGTGGAGGGCGATCCCGCCAAGCCGCGCTGGATCATCGACCCGTTGGACGGCACCACCAATTTCCTCCACGGCATTCCGCACTTCGCCGTCTCGATCGCGGTCGAGGAGCCGCGGCCCGGCGGGCGCGGCGAGGTGACGCAGGCGCTGGTCTATCAGCCGCTCACCGACGAAAGCTTCTGGGCGGAGAAGGGCAGGGGCGCGTGGCTCCATGATCGCCGCCTGCGCGTCTCGGCGCGGCGCGACCTTGGCGATGCGCTGATCGCGACCGGCGTTCCGTTCAAGGGGCATGGCGACTTCGAGAGCTGGGAGCGCATCTTCCGCGCGCTGGGGCCGGAGATCGCCGGCATCCGCCGCTTCGGATCGGCCGCGCTCGATCTCGCCTGGGTGGCGGCGGGGCGCTTCGACGGTTTCTGGGAAACCGATCTCAGCCGCTGGGATGTCGCGGCCGGCGAACTGCTGGTCCGCGAGGCGGGCGGCTTCGTCACCGACTTCCGGGGCGGCGACCGGATGCAGGAGCGGAGCGAATGGCTCGCCGCGACCGACGGGCTGCATCCTCGGCTGCTCAAGATGGTGGCGGCGGCTTTGCGGTGATCATCCTCCCCGTTCCGGGGAGGATCATGTTTTCCTGCGATTCATTCTCACCCGCTCAACGGGTTGCTTCGCAGGTGCGGCGGGCCTAGGTAGCGCCCGTCAAAGCCGCGCCGTTCGTGCGCGCCCGTCCGGAGACACTCATGGCGTCCGTC
>DASSTK010000160.1:0-4381 GCA_035707945.1 Sphingomonas sp. | reverse complement strand
CGCCCAAGAGCGTCACCGCCGCCTCGACCTGTTCGCGCCCCGCGCCCGTCACCACCACCTCGGCCGCAGCGCCGAGGCCGGAGAGCATGTCGAGCAGGTGGAGCAGCATCGGCCGCCCGGCGATCGGGTGGAGCACCTTGTGGGTGGCTGACTTCATGCGCGTGCCCTTGCCGGCGGCGAGGATCACGGCGGCGAAAGGACGGGTTATGGCGGGATCGGTCATGGCGGGCACGATTGCCACGGCCGGCTTGCTTATTCCAGCGCCTGCCGTCATGCGCTCATGCGATGGCCGCTTTCCCCTTCCGCACCGTCGTCTTCGATCTCGACGGCACGCTCGCCGACACCGCCCCCGATCTCACCGCCGCGCTCAATCATGCGCTGGAGACGCTGGGCCGCGCGCGCGTGCCGGACGAGGACGTCCGCCACATGGTCGGCCACGGCGCGCGCGCGCTGCTGCGCAAGGGCCTGGCTGCGACGGGCGAGGTTTCGGAGGAGCTGATCGAGCGGGGCTTCCCGATCTTCCTCGATTATTACGCCGGTCATGTCGCCGATTTCAGCCGGCCGTGGGAGGGTGTGGAGGAGGCGCTGGCGGCGCTGGAGTCGCAAGGCGTACGGCTGGCCGTCTGCACCAACAAGCTGGAGGGGCTGACCCATCGCTTCCTCGCCGCGATGGGCTGGGAGGGCCGCTTCGCCGCGATCGTCGGCGGCGATACGCTGGCGGTGCGCAAGCCCGATCCGGCCCCGCTGTTCGCCGTGATCGAGCGGGCGGGCGGCGGCCCCGCGGCGTTCGTGGGCGATTCGATCACCGATACCGACACGGCGAAGGCCGCTAAAGTGCCCTGCGTCGCGCTCAGCTTCGGCTTTTCCGACCGTCCGGCGGAGGAACTGGGGGCGGACCGGCTGATCCACCATTGGCGGGAATTGGTGCCCGCACTTCGCGAGCTTTGAACGATTACGCCGGCTTGCGCGTCGCCTTGGTCCAGAGATGCCGCGCCAGCATCAGCGGCGGCATACGCAAACAGTGAGAGCGGACATAGAAGGCGAGCCGGGTGAAGGGCCGCCGCTGTCGCCCCCAGCCGTCTCGGACGAGCAGGCGGCGGCGGTAGAGCGGATCGAGGCCGCTCCGCGATAGCCAGTCGGCGGGAATGGGCGTGTCGTAGAGATGGTTCGCCAGGCGGACGGCGCGTGCGGCGGCGGGGAGCAGTTCGTGGCGGCGGGCGCGCTCGCGGAGTTCCTGCCAGAAGTACGGATCGGCCGAAGTGAACTCTCGCAGCAGCCGGTCGATGTCCCACAGGTTGCGCAAGCCGCCGGCGAGATCGCCGTCCGCGAACAGATGCGCGGCGGCGTGAACCAGCATGTCGGCGGGCGAGAGGATGGACAGGCCCCGCCCGAGCGGCGCGGCGTCCGCGATCAACACTGCGGCGTCCGGCGTGGGGCGGGCGGTGGGCGGCAGAATGGTGTGGTGGACGTCGATCATCCGATCCCGCTCGCGGTGGATCAGCGGCGGCAGCTCGTGCATCCAGCGGCGATAATAGGAGTCGTCATAGGCGTCCTCCTTCACCGGCTCCCATCCGGCGGAGCGCAGCGCCCGCTCGGCCTCGGCAAGCGCCTCTCGGGGGACGAGGATATCGAGATCGCCGATCGCGCGACCCTGCCCCGCCTCCAGCCCGGCGGCGACGAACGCCGTTCCCTTGAGCAACACGACCGGCGCGCCGAGGGGGGCGAGCGCGCGGCGCGCCATCTCCGCTTCCCACAAGGCGGCGCGGCGATCCTGCGCGGCGGCCTGGCGCGCGTCGGCGAGGATGCGCGCGACCGACGGCGGCGCGGCGCGCGCGTCGATCCGATGGGCGAGCGTGCCCAGCAGCCGCTCCGCCCGCGCGGCGGTGAGCAGCGCCGTCCAGCCGGCGGCGTCTAACGTGGCGACGCTCGCCGGATCACGCAGGGCGGAGACGAGGAGGCGGGCGGCGTTCATTCCCCTTTCTCCCGAGTGCTCCTGCGAAAGCAGGAGCCCAGAGCCGCGGAGGACATCGCCCGGAACCCTGGGCTCCTGCTTTCGCAGGAGCACGGGAATGACAATCTCACGCTTCCCTCCACAGCCGCTCGACCATCGCCAGCCCGCTCGGCCCGTCGGGATAATCCACCGCCAGCGCGGGCACGCTCCGCACCAGCCGGGTCAGCGCCGCGAATCCCGCCTCGCCCAGCGTGACATAATTGGTGGAGGCCTGGGTCAGCCGCATGAAGGTTTCGGAAGGGGCGATCGGGCGAATAGTCTCGGTCTGCCCGAAGCGGGGGAAAAGCAGCAGGGCGGGCGGCGCGGGCTCGCCCATGCGCGCGATCGCCTCAGAGGGCGGCCGCCAATAGCCGATGCGGCCCTTGGGCGTGCCTTCCAGCACCGGGCCGACCTTGCCGCCGCCGGCGCGCACCGCCTCGACGCTCGCATTCTTGAGGCTGGCGGGGCGGGGGAAGGGGTGGACGCGGCCGTCCGCCAGATCGACGAAGGCGAACTCGTCGCCGAGGAAGCGCCAGCCGTTCAGCGCCAGCAAGACCGCGAGCGTCGATTTGCCCGATCCCGACGCGCCGGACATCAGCAGCACGCGCCCGTCCCGCTCCACCGCCGAGGCGTGGAGCAGCAGATGCCGCCGCCAGCCGAGCGCCACCTGGAGGTTCATGCCCATCTCGGCGGCGAGCAGCCCTTGCGCGATCGGCAGCGGCGCGGCTTCGGGCAGCCAGAAATCGCCCGATATGGCGACGGATGGTCGAAGCCAGCGCCGCCACGGCCGTTCGGGCTCCAGCCGCACGGTGAGGTCCGAGATGTCGCCTTCGGGCGCGGGGTATGCGGCGTAGAGCTCCGCCAGCGCCCGGATCGGGGAGCGCCAGGCCGATCCGATGCGGAAGCCGACCGGGCCGACTTGCAGGGTGTGCGCGTGCTTCATGCCAGCCCGTGCAAGCACACCCCGTCCGTCCTGAGCGAAGTCGAAGGACGTGTTCCCAGCGAAAGGCTTGCGGCACGTCCTTCGACTTCGCTCAGCACGAACGGGGGAAAGACGGGGAAAAAGATGGTCACACCCGCCACGCCAGCCCGGTCGCCACCAGCTCGTCCAGCCGCGCCGCCAGACCCTCCGGCGTGGCGTCCGGCATCTCGTACCGCCCCGACAGGCGCGCCAGCAGTTCGGCCGCGTCCGCCGGGCCTTCCGCCAGCGCCTCCAGCAACTCCGGCGCGGGAGAGGCGAGCAGGTGGGTCGCGCCCGAGGGGCGATGGAAGATCGCGGTCAGTTCGTCGAGCGGGGCCGCGATCCGGCTTTCCGGCGTATCGGCGGCGTAGCGGGCGGGCACAAACGGAAGGGCTCAGCCGCGCGGCATCTGCAGCGAGGCGTAGCAGGTGAAGCCGCTGGTGCCGTGCTGCAGCCGGCGGATATAGTTGACATAGGCCTGCCGCGCGGAAGGATCGAAGCCCGGCGGGGAGACGCCCTGCATCATGTTCTTCGCTTCCGTGCCCGTCACCGGGCGGGGCGCGGGCGGATAGGCCCCCTGCGTGCCGGGCGGCACAGGCGCGCCCTCGCTGGTGATATAGTCACCGGCATGGCCGGGATCAGGGATCGGAATCTTGCAGTTCAGCACCGATCCGGCGGTCGACGCCAGCGCCGGGCGGATCGTCACTACCGTGGAGGCGGCGACCGCGCCCAGCATCAGCACGCCGCGACGGCCCGGCGCGAACGAAGCCGTCCCGTCGCCCGCCTCGCCTGCGCTCTCGCGCTTGTCGTCCTGCTCGGCCATAAGCCCCCGAATGCGGTTCCGGCCCTTTCATAACCGTAAACGCCCGTCATCATAAGGGGCGACGCAAGCCCCTCCACTCTCCAGGCGACACGAAGCGGGACATGACCATCAAACGCAAGGCCACTCTCACGCTCACCCTTTGCGCAGCGTTCGCGCTGACAGGCTGCGGCACATCGGCACCCGCGCCGCCGGGGCCGCGCCAGATCCGCATCGTCGGATCGAGCGCGGTTTATCCTTTCTCGACCGCCGTGGCCGAGCGCTTCATCCGCGAACATGCCGATGCCGTCGCGCCGCTGGTGCGGGCCGGGGGAACGGGCGCGGGGATCACCGCCTTCTGCGGCGGGCTGGGGCGGGAGCATCCCGATGTCGTCGGCGTCACAAGGCCGATGACAGAGGCCGAGACGGCCGATTGCCGGGCACACGGCGTCCACGCGCTCGCCACCCTGCCGCTCGGATACGGCGCGCTGGTGCTGGTGCAGGCGAAGGACGAATCCCCGATCGCGCTCACCCGCACCGATCTCTACCGCGCGCTGGCCGGGAATGCCGAGAACTGGTCGGATGTCGATCCGCGCCTGCCGCGCCGCCCGATCCGGGTGGAAGGCCCCGC
>DASSTK010000159.1:0-2566 GCA_035707945.1 Sphingomonas sp. | reverse complement strand
TCGACGCCAGGGTGGCGGATGCCGCGCTGACCCGGCTGGAGGTGGACGCACTCGGCCTCGATCTGATGGACCGGCGTTATCTCACCATGATCGCCGACATCTATCGCGGCGGGCCGGTGGGCGTCGAGACGCTTGCCGCCGGGCTCGCCGAGCCGCGCGACACGGTGGAGGAGGTGATCGAGCCCTTCCTCATCCAGCTCGGCCTGCTCGCCCGCACCGCGCGCGGCCGCTGCCTGACCGGCAAGGCGTGGCAACATCTCGGCTTGCCCATGCCCGCGGGCGCGCAGGACACGCTGGATCTGGGATAGCCGGGGTCAGGCGGCGTCCAGCGCGGGATAGTGGCGGAAGATGCCGTCGCCGAAGGGCAACCGGCGATCCGATCCGAGATAATCGGCGAGCTCGGGGAGCGCCGCCACGCGATCGCGGAGCGCGATCAGCTTCGGATAATGCGGCTCCAGCGTTCCCATCCGCTGCGGGAAGGCGAAGCGCAGCCCCTCGACAAGCTGGAACAAGGACAGATCGGCGTAGCTCCAGCGCCCGCCCGCCAGCCAGTCGCCCCCGCTCGCCGCCAGCAGCCGCTCGAACCAGCCGCAATATTTGGGCATACGCTCGGACCGGAAGCAGCCCGCCGCGCGCGCCGCCTCGGGCTCCTGCTGCTCGTAATAGAGGGACGAGCCGATCGGGTGGTGGACGTTGTGCACCTCCTCCACCATGTCGGCGATGGTGAGCTGGACCTGGATCAGCATCATCACGCTCGCCTCGTCCTTCGGCGCGAGATCGTGGCGATCGTTGAGCCAGGCGAGGATGTGCGCGGTCTGCGCGATGCAGAGATCGCCCGCGACGAGATAGGGCGGCGCGAAAGGCGGGGGCGATCGCTCCGCCATGTCGGCCATCAGCGCCTCGGCCCCTTCCTCGCGCGCCCGATCGCGATAGGCGATCCCGCCCGCCTCCAGCGCCAGCCGCACGAACTCGCCCCGGCCCGGAATGCCCGGCCAATACCAGAGATCATAGGACATGGGCTGTCTCCTCCTGGCAACGCACGATCGGGGTCCGCTACTCCCCCGGCGCTTTCGCCACGATCGCGAGGGCGTGGACGCGGCTTTCCAGCAGATCGGCGAGCGCCTTGTTGACCAGCCGCTGCCGCGCCACCCGGTTCAGGCCCGCGAACGCCGCCGACTCGATCGTGACCGTGAAGTGGCTCTCGCCGCGCGGATCGTGGCCGGCATGGCCGCGATGCCTTTCGCTGTCGTCTGTCACGGCGAGGCGCGTGGGGGCGAGCGCCGAGGCGATGCGGCGGGTGATTTCGGCGGCGACGGGGCCGGTGGTTTGCGGGTCCATGCGCCCTATATAGGGGGCATTCATGCCACGAGGTAAGGACATTGGCTGACGGCGAAGGGCGGCGTCCCGGCCCGAGATTTCACGGACGGGTGGAAAGCGGCAGGATGTGCGAGGAGCCGGGTTGCGATCAACCGGGCGAGTTCCGCGCGCCCGGCGGCGGCCCGCGCCATCGGGACGAGCCGCGCGATTGGCGCTGGCTCTGCCTCGATCATGTCCGCGCCTTTAACGCGGGCTATAATTTCTTTCAGGGCATGGATACGGACGAGATCGCCGCCGCCCAGCGCCCCTATGCCGGCTGGGAGCGCGAGACGCGCGCATTCAGTCATGTCGGAGCCGATCGGCCGCCGCGCTGGGCCGACTTCGCCGATCCGCTCGACGCGATCGGCGCGCGTTTCCGCGAACGCATGGAGGAAGCCCGCACCGCCAACGCGCCCCGCGCCGACGGCAGGCCGCTGAGCCCGGAGGATCGCCGCTCGCTCAGGGTGCTAGGCCTCGCCGTCGACGCCGATCGCCGGGCGCTCCGCGCGCGCTACGCCGAACTGGTCCGCCGCTACCATCCCGATCGCAACGGCGGCGATCGCACGCACGAGAGGGCTTTGCAGGACGTGATCGCGGCCTATACGCAGCTCAAGTCCCGCCCCGCCTTCGCCTGACAGGAATTGCTTATGGCCGACATCCCCAACGTCCAGCCCGACGCGCGCAGCGACACCCTGCTCGCCGCGCCCGACAGGATGGTGAGCGCGCGCGAGCTGTTCGGGCTCGATATCGACATGGAGATCCCCGCCTTCTCCGAAGCGGACGAGCGGGTGCCCGATCTCGATCCGGCCTATGTATTCGATCCGGAGACGACGATCGCGATCCTCGCCGGCTTCGCGCACAACCGCCGCGTGATGGTGCAAGGCTATCACGGCACCGGCAAATCCACCCATATCGAGCAGGTGGCGGCGCGGCTGAACTGGCCGTGCATCCGCATCAACCTGGATGCGCATGTCAGCCGCATCGACCTGATCGGCCGCGACGCGATCGTGCTGCGCGACGGCCAGCAGGTGACGGAGTTCCGCGAAGGGCTCCTGCCCTGGGCGTTGCAGACGCCGACTGCGCTGGTGTTCGACGAATATGACGCCGGCCGCCCCGACGTCATGTTCGTGATCCAGCGCGTGCTGGAGGCGGAGGGCAAGCTCACCCTGCTCGATCAGAATCGGGTTATCCGGGCGAACCCCTGGTTCCG
>DASSTK010000158.1:0-7826 GCA_035707945.1 Sphingomonas sp. | reverse complement strand
GTCGATTCCGAGGCGCGTCCCGGCCGCCCCGCGCCCGATGAGGCCGAGCGGGACGCGATCGTCGCCGCCTGCCTCGCCGAGCTGGTCGCCGACGAGGACGAGAGCTTCCGTCCCGCCGCGCTGCTGCTCCAGGATTTCAGCGTCCGCTGCCGGATGCGCGGGCTGGCCGAGCACGCCCTCGATCCCGCCCGGTTCCGCACCCGCCTGTCGCTCGCCCGCGCCGGCCTTCCCGGCGGCATCGGCGAGGGCGATCCGATGGCGGACGCGGCGCGCGAGGCCGAGGCGCTGCCCGAGGATGCCCGCGGCGTCTTCCTGCTGATCGCCCGCGCCGCGCTCGATCGCGCGCCCTGCCCTTCGGACGAGGCGATCGCCCGCGTTTACGGCACCCACTCGACCGGCCGCGTCCGCCGCCTGCTCGGCTATCTGGAAGCCCAAGGCGCGATCGTCATCCGCGTCGACCTGCGCGGCGGCCGCGCCATCGCGCTTCCCGCGCTCGGCTGGACGACCGGCGTGGCCGAAGCGGCGGAGGCTTGAGGCGCGAGCAGCTTAAGATTCCGTTCGTGCCGAGCGAAGTCGAGGCACATGCCCAAGCGATTCGCCCGGCTCACGTCCCTCGACTTCGCTCGGGACGAACGGGGGAGCGATTAACGCCCCACCTTGCCGCACGAGGGCAGCTTCAGTTCCCTGGTGTCCCTGCAGCTCCTGACCTGCGCCTCGCCGTGCGGGCCGATGAAGACGGCATAGTCCCCGCCCGGCTTGCAGTGCGCCACCCACATGGCGAGATTGCCGTAGCGGCCGCGATAGGCGCCGCCCGAAATCTGTCCGCAGCGCTGCTTGTCCCGCGTGATGGCCTGGCGCAGCACGCCCTCCTGCTGCGGCCTGGAAAGCCTGAGCAGTTGATCGTTGAACGGGTTGGCGATCACGATCCCCGACAGCGCCGGGCCGGCCACGCCCAATGCGAGAAGGAAAGCGGGGATGATGCGCATGAATAGTCTCCTTTCGCGGCCCGCTCGCGCCTGTCCGCCGCTATGACGGGATCGTTGCGAACCCGACACGCGATTCGGGCGTTCGTTCACCGGACACTCTAGTTCAGCGAGGAGTAAACGCACATGAACGAGGATCGGATCGAAGGCGTCGCCACCGAGGCGGGCGGCAAGGTGCAGGAAATCGCCGGCAAGGCGCTCGACAATCAGGACACCGAGGCGCGCGGCATTCTCAACCAGGCCAAGGGCAGGGTTCAGGAAAGCTACGGCCGGGTGAAGGACAAGGTGAAGGGCGCGATCGACGAGGCCCCCGGAACGGCGCGGGGCGCGATCGACGCGGGGCGCGATTACGCCCGGCGCGGATCGGAGGTCGTCACCCGCACGGTGGGCGACAACACCGCGCTCGCGCTGTTCGCGGCCGGCGTCGCCGGAGCGGCGATCGGCTGGATGCTGGGCCGGAGGGGCGGCCCGCGCGAGTGAGCGAAGCCGCGCCGCCCGTCATCAGGGTCGCCAGCTACAATATCCGCAAGGCGATCGGCACCGATCGCCAGCGGAGGCCGGACCGCATCCTCGCGGTGCTGGCCGAACTCGATGCGGACGTGATCGCGCTTCAGGAGGCCGATCGCCGCATCGGCGCGCGGCAGAGCGCCATTCCCTTCGAGCTCCTCGAAGCGCAAGCGCTCTACAAGCCCGTGCCCTACGAGATACGCCCCGGCGGGCTCGGCTGGCACGGCAACGCCATCCTCGTGCGGCGCGAGGCGGAAATCCTCGGCCACCATCCGCTCGAGCTGCCGATGCTGGAGCCGCGCGGCGCGGTGATGGCGGCGATCGGGATCAAGGGCGTGCGCCTGCGCGTGGTCGGCATGCACCTCGATCTCTCCGGCCTGTGGCGGCGGCGGCAGGCGCGCGCGGTGATCGCCCATGTCGAGCGGCGCGAGGAGCATATGCCGACGGTGCTGATGGGCGATCTCAATGAATGGAGCCTCGCCGGCGGCTGCCTGCGCGATTTCAACCGTCACCTCAATTTCGCCCCCACCGGCCCCAGCTTCCACGCCCGCCGCCCGATCGCGCGGCTCGACCGGATCATGGCCACCCCCGATCTCGCCGTCCTCGACGCCGGCGCCCACCGCAGCGCGACCGCCATGCGCGCGAGCGACCACCTCCCGATCTGGGCGACGATCAGGGAGAGATGATCCCGTCCTTCCCGAGCCTCTGCCCGGAAGGGATCGGGCTCAATATTGCTTCGAATATTTGAGCGAAACCGACGGCCCCGTCACCCCGCCCGCCTGGCTCAATATGCTGAGCGCCCTGGAAAGCGCGATGGTGAGCTGGGTCTGGGTGAAGCCCTTGGCGTCGGTGATCACCTCCACATAGATGCGGTTGGAGATATATTTGCCCGCCTCCAGCGCCGTGCCGCGCCCGGTGGTCTGGTCCGCGCCCAGCACCTGCAGGCGATCGAGCCCCGTGGCGCTCCTGATCTTGCCGAGCGGATTGAGCCCGCCGCCCGAGCCGCGCAGCGAGTTGAGCGCGGCGGCGAGCTGGAGCGCCTGCGTCGCCGACAGCGAGGAGGCCGGGCCGCCGAACAGCAGCCGCGACAATATCTCGTCCTGCGGCAGGCTCGGCGTCGAGGTGAAGCTGATCTGCGGCTTCTGCGCGCTGCCGGTGATGCTGAGGCCGACATCGACATCCTGCACCGTGGTCGTCGCGGTGATGTTGAGCTCGGGCGTGGTCAGCGGCCCGTTGAACGTCACCGTGCTGGCGTCGGAGAGGGTGAGCCGCCGCCCCGCGAAGCTGTAGCTGCCGCGCACCACCTCCAGCCTGCCGACCACCTGCGGATGGCTGGTCGTGCCGGTGACGTGCATGTTGGTGCGCCATTCGGATTCCAGCCCCATGCCGGATACGAAGATCTGGTTGTCGGCGCGCAGATGGATGTCGAGCTTCCAGTTGCTCGGCGCGGGGCCGGGCGGGGTCGGCTTGGGCGGCGGCGCGCCCTTGCGGCGCACGCCGGTCAGGTCCGGAATCTCGGCGGCCCCTTCGCGGGTGATCTGGTAGCGCGCCTCGGGCACGCGCAGATCGCCCTTGATCAGCCCGCCCGCCGCCTTGCTGTTGGTGATGGAGAGCGTGCCCGTCACCGTCGCGCCGAGCGCGTCCGAATGGGCGAGCTGGGCGTGATCGAAGGTGGCGGTCAGGTCGATCGGGAAGCCGCTCGCCGCCGCGAAGTCCACCGATCCCCTGGCCGAGATCGTGCCGTCGCCCGCCTTGCCGGTGAAGCGGTTGATCTGGAAGCGCGATTGGGTGAAGCGCCCGTCGATCGCGATATCGGTGATCGTGGTGCCGTAGGTGGCGTTCTCGTAACGGAGCTGGTTGGCGCGGATCACGCCGTTCAGCGTCGGGTTATCGAGTCTCCCCGAGAAGTCCGCCCCCACCGCGATCGGGCCGGTGAGCGTCTGCTTGGCGATGCCGGTCAGGGTCCACAGCACGTCGGCCGGGCCGTTATAGCGGATGCCGCCGGAAAGCGGGGCCGCCATCAGCCGGCTCATCCAGCTCCCGCCGCCGGCCGGGATCGGCGCGAGCCGGGCCTGCAGCCGTCCGATCGTCGCGCCGCCGCGCTGGATCAGCGCCCGCGCCTCCGCGCCCGCGGGCGAGAGGGTAAGCAGCGTCGCGACGTTCACCGGCTCGGACACCACCATCGCGCCGGTGCGGGTGAAGCCATCGATGTCGATCCGCGCCCGCGCGGTGGGCACGGTCGCCGCGCCCGCCATCGCCAGGTCCACCGTGCCGGTCGCCTTGCCGCCCAGCCCCAGCATCGGCGCGAACGCCTGGGTGATGGAAAGATCGACCCCGTTCAGCCGCGCATGGAATTGGGTCTGCGCGCCGTAGCGGCCGGAAAGCTGGATCGTGCCCTGGGGCAGCACCAGCGTCGCGGGGGCGAGGACATAATCCCCGCCCGCTTTCGTGATCACCGCCGGCCGGGCGAGGTGGAAGGCGATGGTGTTGGCCGAGCCCTTGATGTTGGCGAGGATGCGATCCGGCGTGATCGCCGCCTGCGCCGCGACATCGAAGGGCACGCCGCTCGATCCCGAGGCGGTCAGCGCCACCCGCCCGCGCCCGGCGGCATATTCGATCCGCGCGCGCGCCGAACGGATCAGCACCGTGCCGCGCCGCACGTCCACCAGCGCCGCCGATCCGTTGACCGACATGCCTTGCGGCAGCAGCAGCACGCTCGCGCGCACCAGCCCCTTGCCGATGGTGATCGGCGGATCGCCGGGCAGCCGCGCGCCGTTGGCGGTGATGTCGAGATCGGCGCGCTGCACCGCGCCTGCCGCCGAAAGCCGCGCCGATCCGTGCAGCCCCGATCCGCTGATCGCCAGGGTTCCCGCGAACGGCCCGGCCGCCGTCTTGACGATGCTGCCCTTCGCCGTGATGCCCGCGATCACCAGCTCGCGGATATCGACCGCGAGCGGCCCCTTGCCCGATCGGATCAGCAGATCGGCGGTGAAGGGCCCGTAGTTGGAGCCGCCCTTGGCGTGCACCGCATAGCCCGCCGCGCTCCCGGTCAGCGTCGCTTCCAGATTGACGAGGCCGATGCCGACGCCGGGATGCGCCGCCTTCAGCACCACCCTGGGCCGCGCCGCCGTGCCCGATCCGCTCACCGCGATCGGCCCGTAGCTGCGCGACCAGGCGTTCGCCGTCAGCCTGAACGCGCCGTCCGCAGGCCGGTAGGTCGCGCTGCCGCCGGTGATGCGGAAATCGGGGGCGGTGAGGCGGATGTCGGTCGCGCTCGCCACGCCCCTGGGATCATAGGCGATATCGGCGGTGATGACGGCGTTGCCGCCGAGCTGGCCCGCGATCGCCGCGTTGGTGATCTTGCGGGTGACGATCCGCACCCGCCCCTTGATGCCGAATCCGCCGCTCTTGGCCGTCACCAGATGCGCGTCGGTGGTGAGGTTGATCCGCCCGAGCCCGTTGACGAGATAATCGTTCACCCGGCCTTTCAGCGCGCCGGTGTAGGCGCCGGTCTTCAGGTCGGCGAGCACCAGCGCGGTCGCGTCGATCCGATCGGATCGCAGATGCAGATCGTCCGAGAATATCTGGCCCCTGGAATAGGCGAATGTGCCGTCGAGGCGCAGATTGGTGACGAGCCCGCCGATCGAGGCGTTGACCCCGGTGACGCGCCGCACCGTGGCGTGGACGGGCACCAGAATCTTGTTCGCGTTCACCGTCGCCTTGCCCTGGGCGGCCAGCCCCTCCACCCCGGTCGCGCCGAAGGCGATCGCGTCGGCGGTGAGGCGGTAGGCGACGGTCGGCCGCGCCATCGGCCCGTCGAGCACCGCCGCGAAGGCGATGTTCTTGCCCTTCAGATTCTTGGCGATCGTGCCGGGGGTGAGCAGCTTCGCCTGCATCCGGAAATCGCCGAAGCTGCTGTTGGCGAAATCGAGCAGCCCGTTGGCCTCCACCGCCAGCGCGCCCGATCGCGCGAGGATGTGGGTGTCGGCGCGGCGCTGGTTGAGCGTCGCGGTGGCGTCGATCCGCAGGAAGGGCTCGGTCAGCCGCGCCGCCGGGCCGCTGAACAGCAGGCCGGGGTTGACGCCCCCGGTCGCGTGGAACGTCCCGTTGCGCCCGGTCAGCGCGATGTTGACGAGCGCCTGCCCGCCCAGCGTCCCCATCGCGCGGCCCTGCCAGGCCCGCCAGTCGCCATGTCCGGCGACGCGCAAGCTGAGCGGCTTGCCGAGCTTCATATAGCTGTCGACCACGCCGCCCTTGGGCGCATCGAGCTTCAGGTCCACCATCAGCCGGTCGGCTTCGGGCACCGCGTCGAGCCTCAGGTGCAGCCGGTCGCCCCCGGCGATGCCCGGCCCGGTCAGCGCCGCCGCATCCAGCGCGATCTGCGCGCGCCGGTCGGCGATCCGGGCGGCGCCCGCCAGCCGCAGCAGGTGCCGCTTGCCCGTCACCGGCGGCTCGATCACGAAGCGGTCTATCTTCAGCTTGCCGAGCGTCAGATCAATATTGGGCAGGATCGGCTGGTTGGGCTGGCTCGGCGCCGGCTTCAGCGCGGGCTTGCGCAACAGGGTGACGAGCGGCGCCTGCACCGATTTGAGATCGATCCTGGAACGGAGATAGGCGAAGGGCCGCCAGTCGATGTCCAGCGTCGGCGCGGTCAGGAACACGCCCTTCGTGTCCCGCACCTCCACGCCGTGCAGGATCATATGCCCGTAGATCGAACCTTCGATATCGTGGACGCGCACGTTGATGCCGGAGGCGGTGTTGTAGCCGGCGAGTTCGTGGGCGATGAAGCGCTTGCCCGGCCCGGTGTTGAGCCCCACGATCAGCGCCGCCAGCAGCACCGCCAGCACGACGAGGACGATGCCGATCCAGCCCGCGATCCGCGCCCAGAGCGGCCGTTCGCGGCGCACAACCACCGTCTCGGAGATCGGCACCGTCTCGGAGATCGGCGGCGGGGCTTCCTCCTCCTCGGCCATCAGAAGGCCTGCCCGATCGAGATATAGACCGCGATCCGGGAATCGCCCGGCTGCCGGTTGAGCGGCGTGGCGATATCGAGCCGGAGCGGCCCGAAATTGGTGTAGTATCGCGCGCCGATGCCCGCGCCGTATCGCAGGTGGGACAGGCCCGGCGTCGAGCTTTCGCCCACGCGCCCCGCGTCCACGAACGGCACGATGCCGAAATTGCCGAAGCGATAGCGCCCCTCGATCGCGAACTCGGTGGAGGTGAGGCCGCCGATCGGATGATGCTGCGCGTCCTTGGGGCCGATATCCTGATAGCCGTAGCCGCGCACCGATCCGCCGCCGCCCGAATAGACCCGCCGCGAGGGCGCGATCTCCTCCACCGAGGACACGCCGACGATCGAGCTGACCAGCGCGCGGCCCGCCAGCACGAAGCTGTGGCTCACCGGGAAATAGACGGTCGCCTGCCCCGTCGCGCGCACATAGGGGTGGACCGATCCGTGCAGCGAGGCTTCGGGGCTCACCCGCGCCAGCAGGCGGAAGCCCCTGGTCGGGTTGAGCAGATCGTTGGAACGATCATACTCCACCTGCACCGGCAGCGCGCCGATCAGATAGTTGCGCCGGGGCCGCGCGCCGGTGGGGGTGAGCGCCGCGCCCTTCTCGTTGGTGCCGACGATCTCCACGCCGTAGCTGTAGGTCCATGTCTTCTGCCAGATGGGCGTCGACTGGCGGGACCAGTTGACCAGCAGATCGAGCGTGTTGGCGTTGTAGGCGTCGAGGTCCGATCGGTTGGCCGAGAGCGAAACCTGGAAGGTCTTGTCGCGCCGCCCGGCGTTGCTGCGGCGGAAGGAGCCGCTCGCGCCCTGCTGGCGGGTGCCGGCGATGATCGTGCCGGAAAGCGCGCCTTCGGGCGGGAACATGTTGCGATCGGTCCATGTGCCGGTCGCCTTGATCCCCTCGCCGGTGCCGTAGCCGAGCGAGCCGGACAGGCTGTGCCACGGCCCCTTCTGCTGCGTCACCATCAGATCGACGATCTCGGCGCCGTCCGGGGCCTGCCTGCCGGTATCGACCGGCTCCACCGCCACGGTCGAGAACAGGCTAGTCGCGACCAGCGCCTGCCGAAGATCGTCCGCCATGCGGCTGTCGTAGAGCTGGCCGGGCTTGAAGCGGGGGAAGACCTCCAGATGCTTCAACCCGAACACCTTGTCGCCCTGGGTCCTGAGCCCGCCGAAGCTGGATTTCGGCCCCGCAGTGAGCGGCAGGGTATAATCCCCGGTGTGGGTGTCGCTGTCGAGCAGGATGTCCCGATCGCCCACCTTGGCGAAGGGATAGCCTTCCTCCGGCAGCTTCAGCGAAACCTGCGCCTCGCCTCCTTCCACCT
>DASSTK010000157.1:0-2885 GCA_035707945.1 Sphingomonas sp. | reverse complement strand
AAGCATGGCGAGCAGCGAGATGCCGTTGAAGAACCACATCTTCTCGACCTGGAAGCCGCTATATTTCCTGATCGTGTTGGCGAAGGTGTAGGGCGTGTACCAGACATTATGATCCGGGTGGACCACCTCCACGAAGGTCTGACTCTGCGGCAGATAATCGAAATGCCGCCCGCGACATTGAAAAGCGTCGGGCACCGACAGGAAATAGCAGCTCGCATCCACCCTTTCCAACTGCGCCAGAAAGCCCGGCACGTCAGGCACATGCTCCATGACCTCGGGCACCAGCACGATGTCGTAGGAATCGGCGATGTCCGCGAAATCCGAGAAGAGCCGCCCCTGCGTAAGAGGCGCGAGCTGCGCCAGGGCCTCCTCATGAACATCGAAGCCGTCGAGCCGCGCGCAATGCGGCTCGAGCGCGAGATGGAGCGAGGTGGCCGGATCGGTGATCGGCCAATCGGCGCAACCGACATGCAGCACCCTTTTGCCGCCGCACAAATGCCTGAACACGTCGAGACGCCCGAGCCGGGCCAGGCTGTCGTCGACCTGCACGCGCTGCACGAAGTAAGGCGCGTGGGCAGCCTCGAGAGGCGATGACGGCGCGGCGGGAGGGCTCCGGTCCGCGATCGGCGCCGGATCGGCCGCAGGTTCCTCACAGGCCGGAGAATCGACCGCCTGCGCCTCCGGGGCTTTCGCCTCGTCCGCCTGCGCGAAGAAATCCTGGGTGTGGATCACGTCATAAGCCCTGCGGGTGGAGCCCCAGAGCTGGTGCGCGTAGATCCTGTCCTTGCCTTCATAGGTCATGCCGCTGAAATGCTGCGGTATGAAATAGTGGCTCGGATAGATGCGCAGCGGCGTGTAGCCATATTTGCGATAGGCGTCGGTCAGGCGCTGCGGCCCCACCGTCTTCCACGCCATATCCTCGACGACGCTGGCCTCCGCCGCGATATCGGTGATGATCTGCCCCACGAAAGGGTTGTTCGGTTCGCAACCGAAATAGCCCGCCGCGATCAGCCCCGGCCGCGCGATCTCGTTTTCCCAGCAGGCGAAGGCGGGGCAGTCGAGCAGCTCGTCGTCGAGCGGCCTGAGGCAGATGCTGTCGGCATCCAGCACGATGCCGCCATGAGCGTAGAGGATTTCCCACCGCATCATATCGGCGACGCCGTTGAGTTCGCGGCCGAACATCGCGTTCATGTGCGCGCGATTGATCCAGTCGTCCCCTTCAAGCTCCTCATTGCCCCACAGGCGGATGTCCCAGGCGGGATGCTGCTTGCACCAGCTCTGAATGCAATTGTCCGGGCGCTTCGTCTCGTCGCCCACCCAGATGAAGTGCATGATCTTGGGAATCATCGTGTCGCTCCTGCTCCCCGGCCGCACGCCGGCGCCTGCTCCGAACCCGCCGGAACCGCCGTTGCCGAAGGCAGGGGATAGGATCGACAAGGTAAACTTTCGGATAATCATAAAGGCTGGAAGGCGCGCGCGCCCGCCTTGCCTCCCGCACCCCACATCGCTATATCGCGCCCCATCCTGCGGGCTTGGACTCGCGGTGGCAGGCGCGGATGGGGCGGCGGAGCTTCCCCTTCTCGCGCCCTTTTCGCATGGAAAGGCCCGCCATCGTCAACCTGGGTCAACGGGATGCCGCGACGGGCATCCGGCCCCCGCGGCGCTTCGGCCAAAGACCTCCGGACACAACCGGATGGCCGGAAACGACAGACTGGGACACACGCACTTTATGGCAACTGCCGCCACCCCCACCCGCGACGATTTCGCCGCGCTCCTCGATCAGACCCTCGGCCACGCGGACGGCTTCGAAGGCCGCGTCGTCAAGGGCACCGTCACCGCCATCGAGAACGACATGGCCGTCATCGACGTCGGCCTCAAATCGGAAGGCCGCGTGCCGCTGCGCGAGTTCGCGCCCGCGCCGGGCCAGAAGGCCGAGCTCAATGTCGGCGATGAGGTCGAGGTCTATGTCGATCGCGTCGAGAACGTCCACGGCGAGGCGATGCTCAGCCGCGATCGCGCCCGCCGCGAGGCCGCGTGGGACAAGCTGGAGCATGAGTTCGCCGACGGCAACCGCGTCGAGGGCGTGATCTTCGGCCGCGTCAAGGGCGGCTTCACCGTCGATCTGAACGGCGCCGTCGCCTTCCTGCCGGGCAGCCAGGTGGATATCCGCCCGGTCCGCGACGTCACTCCGCTGATGGACCTGCCGCAGCCCTTCCAGATCCTGAAGATGGATCGCCGCCGCGGCAACATCGTCGTGTCGCGCCGCGCCGTGCTGGAGGAAACCCGCGCCGAGCAGCGCACCGGCCTCATCCAGTCGCTGCATGAAGGCCAGGTGATCGAGGGCGTGGTGAAGAACATCACCGATTACGGCGCCTTCGTCGATCTCGGCGGCATCGACGGCCTGCTCCACGTCACCGACATGAGCTACAAGCGCGTCAACCACCCCTCCGAGGTCATCAACATCGGCGATACGGTGCGGGTGCAGATCATCCGGATCAACCGCGAGACGCAGCGCATCAGCCTCGGCATGAAGCAGCTCGAGAGCGATCCATGGGAGGGCGCGTCCGCCAAATATCCGGTCGGCGCGAAGTTCACCGGCCGCGTCACCAACATCACCGAATATGGCGCCTTCGTCGAGCTGGAGCCGGGCATCGAGGGCCTGGTCCACGTCTCCGAGATGAGCTGGACCAAGAAGAACGTGCATCCGGGCAAGATCGTCTCCACCTCCCAGGAGGTCGAGGTCGTCATCCTCGAGGTGGACGAGGATAAGCGCCGCATCTCGCTCGGCCTCAAGCAGGTCCAGGCCAATCCGTGGACCGAGTTCGAGACCGCGCATCCGACCGGCGCGGAGATCGAGGGCGAGATCAAGAACATCACCGAATTCG
>DASSTK010000156.1:0-4670 GCA_035707945.1 Sphingomonas sp. | reverse complement strand
CCGCAATACCTATATCTACCCGCCCGAACCCTCGATGCGGATCGTCGCCGACATCATCGAGTACACGGCGAAGGAAATGCCGCGCTTCAACTCGATCTCGATCTCCGGCTACCACATGCAGGAAGCCGGGGCGACGCAGTTGCAGGAACTGGCCTTCACCATCGCGGACGGCAAGGAATATGCGCGCGCGGCGATGGCTTCGGGCCTCGATATCGACGCTTTCGCCGGGCGGCTGAGCTTCTTCTTCGCGATCGGCATGAACTTCTTCATGGAGATCGCGAAGCTCCGCGCCGCGCGCAAGCTGTGGCATCGGGTGATGACGGAGCTGGGCGCGAAGGACGAGCGCTCCAAGATGCTGCGCACCCACTGCCAGACCAGCGGCGTGTCCCTGACCGAGCAGGACCCCTATAACAACGTCATCCGCACCACGATCGAGGCGATGGCCGCGATGCTGGGCGGCACGCAGAGCCTCCACACCAACGCGCTCGACGAGGCGATCGCGCTCCCCACCGATTTCTCCGCCCGCATCGCCCGCAACACGCAGATCGTGCTGCAGGAGGAGACGGGGATGACCAGGGTGGTCGATCCCCTGGGCGGCTCCTACTATGTCGAGGCGCTGACGCAGGAATTGGCCGAAAAGGCTTGGGAACTCATCGAAAAGATCGAGGCGGAGGGCGGCATGGCCAAGGCGGTCGCCGCCGGCTGGCCCAAGGCGATGATCGAGGAGGCCGCCGCCGCCCGCGCCGCGCGAGTCGATCGCGGCGAGGATGTGATCGTTGGCGTCAACAAATATCGCCTCCCGCAGGAGGAGGAGATCGACATCCTCGATGTCGACAACCACGCGGTGCGTGCCGGCCAGATCGCCCGGATCGAACGGGTCAAGGCCGCCCGCGACGAGGCGAAATGCCGGGCGGCTCTGGACGCGCTCCGCGAGGGCGCGCGGGGCGCGGCCAATCTCCTCGCCCTCGCGGTCGAAGCCGCCCGCGCGCGCGCCACGCTCGGCGAAATCTCGGCGGCGATGGAGGAGGCGTTCGGGCGCTACGGCACCACGCCGACGCCGGTGAAGGGCGTCTATGGCGGGGCCTATGGCGACGATCCGCGCTGGATCGGCCTCGTCGAGGGCGTCTCGGCGGTGGAGCGGCGCAAGGGGCGCAAGCCCCGCCTGTTCGTCGCCAAGATGGGGCAGGACGGGCATGATCGCGGGGCCAATCTGGTCAGTTCCGCCTTCGGCGATCTCGGCTTCGAGGTGGTGCCCGGCCCGCTGTTCCAGACGCCCGAGGAGGCCGCCCGGATGGCGCTGGCCGAGGATGTCGACGTGGTCGGCGCGTCCAGCCTCGCCGCCGGGCACAAGACGCTGATTCCCGAGCTTATCCAGCTTCTCCGCGAGAAGGGGCGCGGCGACATCAAGGTGGTGGCGGGCGGTGTGATCCCGGCGCAGGATTATCAGGCGCTCTACGATGCCGGGGTGGCGGCGATCTTCGGCCCCGGAACCAATCTTGCGGATGCGGCCGCGGAAGTGTTGAAGCTGCTCGGCCATAACATGCCGCCATCGGAGAAAGCCGCGTGACCATGACGATCGATCGTGCTCCTGCGAAAGCAGGAGCCCAGGGCATCGAGCCCTCGGCCCACAACCCTGGGCTCCTGCTTTCGCAGGAGCACGTCGGGAGAAGTGACTGGACGAGGGGCGAAATCGCCGAGCTGTTCGATCTTCCCTTCCTCGATCTCGTCGCCCGCGCGCATGACGTGCATGTGCGGCACCATCCCGAGAATGAGGTGCAGCTTTCCACCCTGCTTTCGATCAAGACCGGCGGCTGCGCGGAGGATTGCGGCTATTGCAGCCAGTCGGCGCACGCCGAAACGGGCCTCAAGGCCGAAAAGCTGATGGACGCCGACGCGGTGGTCGCCGCCGCCGCCGAGGCCAAGGCGGCCGGTTCGGGGCGCTTCTGCATGGGCGCGGCCTGGCGCAGCCCCAAGGAGCGCGACATGCCGGCGCTGCTCGACATGGTGGCGCGCGTGAAGGCGCTCGGGCTCGAGACGTGCATGACGCTGGGCATGCTGGAGGAAGGCCAGGCCGAGCGGCTCGCGCAAGCCGGGCTCGATTATTACAACCACAATATCGACACCTCGCCGGAGAATTACGGCAACGTCATCACCACCCGCACCTTCCAGGACCGGCTGGAAACGCTGGAGCGGGTGCGGGGCGCCGGCATGTCGGTCTGCTGCGGCGGCATCCTCGGCATGGGCGAGAGCCGGGCCGATCGCGTCGGCTTCCTCCACGCGCTCGCGACGCTGCCCAAACACCCGGAGAGCGTGCCGCTCAACGCGCTGGTGCCGATCGAGGGCACGGTGCTGGGCGATATGCTGAAGGACGTGCCCTCGGCCCGGATCGATGATATCGAGTTCGTCCGCACCGTCGCGGTGGCGCGCATCCTGATGCCGGAAAGCATGGTCCGCCTCTCCGCCGGCCGCGAGAGCATGAGCGACGCGACCCAGGCGCTCTGCTTCCTCGCCGGGGCCAACTCGATCTTCACCGGCGACAAGCTGCTGACCACCGGCAACGCCGGCGACGACAAGGACGCCGCCCTGTTCGCCAAGCTCGGCCTGACCGCGATGCGCGGCGAGGAGCCGGCCGAGGCGATCGCGGCGGAATGACCCTCATCCTCCCCCGTCACCCCGGACTTGATCCGGGGTCCAGCTTCTTTTTCGCCGGTAGGGGCGAAGGCAGCGGGATGCCGGATCAAGTCCGGCATGACGAGAAAGGTGCTGCGGCGGAATGATGCTACTCATGCTGATGGCGGTCGCACAGAGCCAAACTCAACCGGACTGCAAGGCTCCGGTGGACCAAGTGTCCATGACGGAATGCGCGGCAGCGGATTTTCGGCGAGCCGATGCTGAACTGAATCGGGTCTGGGCCAAAGCGATGGCATGGGCGCGGGAGGGTGACGCAGATCTGACGAATGCGGCTATCGACAGCGGACCTAAAACTGCAGCGATGCTCTTGAACGCCCAGAAGGCTTGGCTCGCCTATCGTGACGCTCAATGCACTACGGAAGGATTGGTTTTCCGTGGAGGTACAATACAGTCGTCCGCTATTTTCGATTGCAAGACGCGGTTGACGGAAACGCGGACGAAAGAGCTCCATAATCTTTTCGAGGGTAATGATGTTCCCTAAAATCCTGATCGCCAATCGCGGCGAGATCGCCTGCCGTGTCATCCGCACCGCGAAGCGGATGGGGATCAAGACCGTCTCGGTTTATTCGGACGCCGATGCGCTCGCGCCTCATGTCCTGATGGCGGACGAGAGTGTGCGGCTCGGGCCGCCTCCCGCCTCCGAAAGCTATCTGAATGCCGAGGCGATCCTGCTCGCCTGCAAGGAGACGGGCGCGGAAGCCGTGCATCCGGGCTACGGATTCCTGTCCGAACGGGAATCCTTCGCCACGCTGCTCAAGGACAATGGCATCGCCTTCATCGGGCCGCCGCCGAAAGCGATCGCGGCGATGGGCGACAAGATCGAATCGAAGAAGCTGGCCAAGGCGGCGGGCGTCAACGTCGTCCCCGGCTATTTGGGCGAGATCGCCGATACCGAGGAAGCGGTGCGGATCGCCGGCGAGATCGGCTATCCGGTGATGATGAAGGCCTCCGCCGGCGGCGGCGGCAAGGGGATGCGGCTGGCCTGGTCCGAGCAGGACGTGCGCGAAGGCTTCGAGGCGACCAAGCGCGAGGGGCTGGCGAGCTTCGGCGACGATCGCGTCTTCATCGAAAAGTTCATCGAAAGCCCGCGCCATATCGAAATCCAGGTGCTGGGGGACCAGCACGGCAACATCGTCTATCTGGGCGAGCGCGAATGCTCGATCCAGCGGCGGCATCAGAAGGTGGTGGAGGAAGCGCCTTCGCCCTTCGTCTCGCCTGAGATGCGCAAGGCGATGGGCGAGCAGGCGGTGGCCCTTGCCCGCGCGGTCGGCTATTATTCCGCCGGCACGGTGGAGTTGATCGTCTCCGGCGCGGACACCAGCGGCAAGAGCTTCTACTTCCTGGAGATGAACACCCGACTCCAGGTCGAGCATCCCGTGACGGAGGAGGTGACGGGCCTCGATCTCGTCGAGCAGATGATCCGGGTGGCTGCGGGCGAGAAGCTGGCCTTCGGCCAAGCTGACGTGAAGCTCAATGGCTGGGCGATCGAAACCCGCGTCTATGCCGAAGACCCGTACCGCAACTTCCTGCCCTCGACCGGACGGCTGATCCGCTACGCGCCGCCGCCCGTCACGCGCGGCGGGCAAGCGGTGGTGCGCGTCGACACCGGCGTCGCCGAGGGCGGCGAGGTTTCGATGTTCTACGATCCGATGATCGCCAAGCTCGTCACCTGGGCGCCGAGCCGCGAGGCGGCGATCGACCTCCAGATCGGCGCGATCGACCGCTATCGGATCGAGGGCGTCGGCACCAATCTCGATTTCCTCTCCGCGCTCGCCCAGCATCCGCGCTTCCGCTCGGGCAACATCACCACCGGCTTTATCGCCGAGGAATATCCCGAAGGCTTCCACGGCGCGCCCGAGAGCGAGGCTTCGGCCCGCGCCATCGCGGCGGTGGCGGCGGCGATCGCGCGGGCGGACGCGGCGCGCGCGCTCCATATCGACGGCCAGCTTGGGACGCCTCTCGAGGCGCCCTCGCGCTGG
>DASSTK010000155.1:0-2171 GCA_035707945.1 Sphingomonas sp. | reverse complement strand
GCTGCTGCTGCTCGGCACGCTGGTGCTCGCCACCTTCGGCGCGGGGCAGATCACGCAGAGCCTCGGCTCCGACGGCATTTCGCTCGCCGACCTGCTGCTGATGGGCCTGTTCTTCATGCTGTTCGCCTGGATCGCGTTCGGCTTCCTGAACGCGACGGCGGGTTTCCTGCTGCTGCTCTCCGGCCGATCGGTGCCGACGCCCGAGGCCGCGCCCTCCGCCACCCCGCAGGGCCGCACCGCGATCCTGATGCCGATCCATAATGAGGAAGTGGAGCCGGTGTTCGCGCGACTGGGCGCGATGGCGCGCTCGATCGCGGCCGCGGGCGGCGCGGGGCTGTTCGAGATCTTCGTGCTGAGCGACAGTCGCCCCGAGCGCGAGATCGAGGAGCATCGCGCCTTCCGCCGCTTGCGCGGGATCAGCCCGATTCCGATCTTCTATCGTCGCCGCCCGGTGAACGAAGGGCGCAAACCCGGCAATATCGCCGATTGGGTGCGCCGCCACGGCGGCGGCTACGATTATATGCTGGTGCTCGATGCCGACAGCCTGATGAGCGGCGCGGCGATGATGCGGCTGGCGGCGGCGATGGACCGTCACGCGAATGTCGGCCTTCTCCAGACCATCCCCGCCGTGATCGGCGGCGAAACCCTGTTCGCGCGCTGGCAGCAGTTCGCGGCGCGTCTCTACGGCCCCGTCTTCTCGGCCGGGCTGCTGTGGTGGTCGGGCGCGGAGGCGAGCTTCTGGGGGCATAACGCGATCCTGCGCATCACGGCTTTCGCCGAGGCATGCGGGCTTCCCAGACTGGCTGGGCCAGAGCCCTTCGGCGGCCATATCATGAGCCACGACATGGTGGAGGCCGCGCTGCTCCGCCGCGCCGGCTGGGCCTGCCACATGGTTTCGATGCAGGAGGGCAGCTACGAGGAATATCCGCCCACCTTCGTCGAGCATGCCGCGCGGGACCGGCGCTGGTGCCAGGGCAATCTCCAGCATCTCCGCCTGCTCGGCGGCGCGAAGCTGCATTGGGTGAGCCGCCTCCAGCTCCTGATGGGAGCGTCCGCCTATATCACCTCGCCCTTGTGGTTGCTGCTGCTCGGCGCGAGCGCGGTGGTGGCGGCGAGCTCGCGGGGCGAGATCCAGATCATCGCGCCTTCGGGCTGGCTGCTGGCGCTCACCGTCGTGCTGCTGTTCGGGCCCAAGCTGATGGCGCTCGCCTGGACGATCGCCGATCCGATGCGGCGCAGCGGCTTCGGCGGCGGCCGCGCGCTCCTCAAGAGCATCGCGGCGGAAATCCCGCTCTCGATCCTGGTCGCGCCGATGATGATGCTGACGCAGACGCTCGCCGTGATCGACATTTTGCGCGGGCGCAAGAGCGGTTGGGCGGCCCAGCGTCGCACTTCTGACGGCATCGCGCTCGCCGACGCCGCGCGCCATTACCGCATTCATATCGCGGTGGGCGGCGGAATCGCGGCGGCAGCGCTGCTTGGCGCGCAGGCGGCGATCTGGATGGCGCCCATCTTCCTCGGCCTGCTCGCCGCCCCCCTGCTCGCCGCCTGGACCTCGCGCCGCACGCTCGGTGAACGCACGGCCGCGCAGGGTCTGTTCCTGATCCCCGAGGAGCGCCGCCCGAGCCCCCTGATCCGGGATGCGCGTCCGCGTGAAATCGGCGGACGGCCAGGCGCGCCGGAGGGGCGGCCGCTTCTCGCCGGATTGCCGGCCGAACTCCAGACATCCTGACCCGTCATGCGGCCCGAGGCGGCCACATCCGATTTGTTCGAGGAGGATCGCCGCCGCATTGCTCTCGATCCGGGCGCCGCTGTGCTCGGCGGGTTCGCGGCGGGGGAGGGGAGCGGGTTGGTCGAGGCTATCGAAGCCGTCGCGGCGATCTCCCCTTTCCGCCATCTGGAGACGCCCGGCGGGCGGCGCATGTCGGTGGCGATGACGAATTGCGGCGAACGCGGCTGGGTGAGCGACCGGCGCGGCTACCGCTATGCCGAGCTCGACCCGTTGACGGGACGGCGCTGGCCGCCGATGCCGCCGCTGTTCCGCGATCTGGCGCGGCGCGCGGCGGCCGAGGCGGGCTTTCCGGGGTTCGCGCCCGATGTCTGCCTGATCAACCGCTACGCCCCGGGCGCGCGGCTGTCGCTGCATCAGGATCGCGACGAAGGCGATCTCG
>DASSTK010000154.1:0-2258 GCA_035707945.1 Sphingomonas sp. | reverse complement strand
CTCCAGCGCGCACGTTGGTCGCCGTTCGAGCAATTGCGCCGGTCGCGGGAAGTCCGCCGAACAGGGGCGAGACGATGTTCGCGGCGCCCTGCGCGAGAAGCTCGGCGCCCGACCGGTGCCTGCCGCCGATCATCCGGTCGGCCACGATCGCCGATAAAAGCGACTCCACGGCCGCGAGGAAGGCGATCACGAACGCCGACGGGAGAAGTTCGCTGATCCTCGCCACGCTGACGTGCGGGATGCGCGGCGGAGGCAGACCCGAAGGCAGCGCGCCGAACCGCGAGTAGATCGTGTCTACCGGAAGCGGCAGCCAGGCGACCCCCGCCGAGACCGCGGCGATCACGAGCAGGGAGCCGGGAAACGAGGGCAGGAGGTGGCGAAGCACGGCAATGCCGGCGATCGACACGAGCCCCACGGCCAATGCCGAGAGATCGACCCCGCTGCGCGCGCTCCACAGCGCCGGCAGTCCATGAACGAGATCGGCGGGGACATGCGCGGCCGACAGGCCGAACAGGTCCTTCAACTGGCTGACGGCGATGATCAGCGCAATGCCGACCGTGAACCCTTCGATGACCGGCTCGGGAACAAGCGCGATGAAACGGCCCGCCCTGACCAGACCGCCTGCAACGAGAATGATCCCGGCGAGCAACGTGGCGAGGAGCAGCCCGTCGAAGCCATATTGCTGGATAACGCCCGCCACCACGACGATGAATGCTCCGGTGGGGCCGCCGATCTGGACCTTGCTCCCTCCGAGCAGCGAGATCAGGAGGCCGCCGATGATGGCCGTCGCCAGACCTGCTATTGGCGTCGCTCCGGATGCGATCGCTATCGCGATGCTTAGCGGAAGGGCGACGAGTGCGACCGTGATGCCGGCCACGGCATCGCCAAAGAAGAGACGCCAGGAATAGTCCTTCAACGTTGTGAGGAGCTTCGGCTTCATTGGGCCTTGCTAAGGAGTGAAAGCCCTTCCTTCAACGAGATGGGCTAAGCCATGCCCCTGCCCCGATGGCGTCACCCTATGGCCGGGACTATTGTCCGCTTTGCGCTTAGGCGGCGAGAGGCCTGAGCTCTTTTTGCCTGCGCCCTCACTGGCCCTATTGTTGTCGGGCTCTGCGGCGGCTCGGACGAAATCGCCGCGGGGGCTGGGGCAGAGGCGGACAAACCCTTCGACATCGGCTTTGTCTGGCTTGGAATGAAGTTGGCTGGGGCGGCAGGATTCGAACCTGCGAATGCCGGTACCAAAAACCGGTGCCTTACCACTTGGCGACGCCCCAGCAGGCGCGGGAGAGAGGCGGCATATAGCCGCGATGCCTGGAGTTGAAAGGCTTCAGGCGTTCGGAATTCGGCCGTGGACCAGGTCTTCGTAATCCCTGTCCAGCTGGCGCGCGATCTCGAGCGAGCCGAACCTGTACGGGCCGATTGACTGGATCGCCGTGACCTCCGCGGCCGTGCCGGTAAGAAACGCCTGGCCGAAGCCTTCCATCTCCTCGGGCCAGATCGGCCGCTCGACCACCTCGATGCCGCGGCGGCGCGCGAGGTCCATCACCGTGCGCCGAGTGATTCCGTCCAGGAAGCAATCCGGCACCGGCGTATGGAGCGCGCCGTCCTTCTCGAAGAAGATGTTCGCTCCGGTGGCCTCCGCGACCCGGCCGCGCCAGTCGAGCATCAGCGCGTCATGATAGCCGCGGCTCTCGGCGTGCTGCTTAGAGAGGGTACAGATCATGTAGAGGCCGGCGGCCTTGGACTCCGACGGCGCCGTATAGGGCGCCGGGCGGCGCCACGGGGCGATGTCGAGCCGGATTCCGTTCCTCGCGATCTCCGGATCGTAATATTTGCCCCACTCCCAAGCCGCGATGGCGAGGTGCGGGCGGGTCTTTCCCGGAGCGACTCCCATCGATTCCGATCCGCGCCAGGCGACCGGACGCATGTAGGCGTCGGTGAAATTGTTGGCCTTCAGCACTTGCTTGCAGGCCGCGTCGATCTCCTCGACGCTCCACGGCAGCTCGAAGCCGAGGAGGCTCGCGCTCCTGCGCAAGCGCTCGCTATGCTCGGTCAGCTTGAAGATGACGCCGTTATAGGCGCGCTGCCCCTCGAACACCGAGGATGCATAGTGGAGCGCGTGCGTCAGGACGTGCACCTGCGCCTCGCGCCACGGAACCAGCTCGCCGTCGAACCAGATCCAGCCGTCGCGGTCGTCGAACGGCCCTTCTTTCCCTGTTGCCATGAAGGGCGCCTAGGACAGGCGTGCGCCATCGGCA
>DASSTK010000153.1:0-3458 GCA_035707945.1 Sphingomonas sp. | reverse complement strand
GCATCGCAAGGTCGCACGCGACTACGACCGCATCGCCTATAAGCAGCGATGGGGCATCGAGGGCTTCTTCGCACGCCTCAAACAATGGCGACGCATTGCCACACGCTACGACAAACTCGCCGCCAACTTCCTCGGCTTCATTAAACTCGCCAGCATCATGCTATGGCTGAAATGATTAAATCGTCACTACAGCCTAGGGTGACGGGGTGACGAGTGGGGGTCTTGCCGAACCCCTCGCACCCGTTACGAAGAGGCCATGCGTCTCTTTCTCCTCGCTTCCCTTGCTCCGCTTCTCCTCGCCGCCGCTCCGCCTCCGGGCGTGCCGCAGAAGCCGCTCACCATCGACCGCATCTTCGCCAGCCCCTCGCTTTCGGGACCGACTCCGCGGCAGCTCAAGCTGTCGCCGGACGGGCGCTGGGCGACCCTGCTCAAGCCCCGGCCCGACGATCGGGATCGCTACGATCTGTGGGCGATGGACACCACCACCGGGCAGATGCGGATGCTGGTGGATTCCAAAAAGGTCGGCTCGGGCGAGGCGATCTCTGAGGCCGAGAAGATGCGCCGCGAACGCGCGCGGGTCGGCGGCACGAAGGGCATCGTCGATTATGACTGGTCGCCCGACGGCAGGTCGATCCTCGTGCCGATCGACGGCGATCTCTATCTGGCGAACGTCGCGAACGGCTCGATCCGGCGGCTGACCGACACGCCCGAGACGGAGATCGACGCGCATGTCTCCGAAGGCGGGCGCTACGTCAGCTTCGTGCGCGATCAGAATCTCTACGCGATCGACCTGACGACGGGCCGGGAGCGCGCGCTCACCACCCAGGGCAAGGGCGCCGTCACCTGCGGCACCGCCGAGTTCGTGGCGCAGGAGGAAATGGACCGGCGCACCGGAACCTGGTGGGCGCCGGGCGACGGGCGCGTCGCGGTCGAATGCTATGACGAGGCGAAGGTGAAGATCGTCACCCGCGCCGCGATCGGCGCGGACGGCACCAAGACCTATGACCAGCGCTACCCCGCCGCCGGAACGCCCAACGTCGCCGTCACGCTCTGGCTGATGGACCCGGACGGCGGCCGGGCCGCGAAGGTCGATATGGGCGACAATCCTGACATCTATCTCGCCCGCGTCGATTGGTCGAAGGACGGCAATACGCTCTACGTCCAGCGCGAAAGCCGCGATCAGAAACGGCTCGATATGCTCGCCGTCGATCCCGCCACGGGCAAGAGCCGCGTCCTGTTCACCGAGACGGCGAAGACCTGGATCAACCTGACCGACGATTTCCGCCCGCTCAGCGACGGCAGCCTGATCTGGGGATCGGAGCGCAGCGGCTTCATGCACCTCTACCGTTGGACGGACGGGCGCTGGACCCAGCTTACCCGCGGCGACTGGATGGTGGCGGGGCTGATCGGGGTGGACGAGGCGCATCACCGCCTGTTCTTCACCGGCAACAAGGACGGCGTGCTGGAGCAGCATGTCTATGCGATCGATTATCTCCACCCCGGCGAGCCCGAGCGGCTGACCGAGCGCGGTTATTGGAACGACGCGGTGATGGACAAGGCGGGCACGCGGATGCTCGTCACCCGATCCTCGCCGGATCAGCCGCCACAGGTCTATCTTGCCGACACTCAGGGCAAGCGCATCGCCTGGGTGGAGGAGAACAGGCTCGACGCCAACCACCCCTACGCGCCCTATCTCGCGGCCAAGCGGCCTGTCGCCTACGGCGCGCTGAAGGCCGCCGACGGCAGCATCCTCCATTGGGAGATGATCACGCCCAAGCTCGAGCCGGGGAAGAAATATCCCGTCTTCTTCGAACATTATGGCGGCCCCACCGCGCAGCAGGTGCGGCGCGCCTGGTTCAATCCGATGGCCCAATATTGGGTGGGCAAGGGCTGGATCTATTTCCAGATCGACAATCGCGGCTCGGCCAATCGCGGCCGCGCCTTCGAGGATCAGATCTATCACGCGATGGGCACGGTCGAGGTCGCCGATCAGGCGGAGGCGGCGCGCTGGCTCAAGCAGCAGCCCTATGTCGATCCGGACAGGATCGCGATCTACGGCTGGTCCTATGGCGGCTATATGAGCCTCAAGATGCTGGAGCAGGCCCCGCCCGGCCTTTACGCGGCGGGCGTGGTCGGCGCGCCGGTCACGAAGTGGGAACTCTATGACACCCATTATACCGAACGCTATCTCGGCAATCCCGCGATCGACCCCAAGCCCTATCAAGCGGCCGACGCGCTGCCCTATGCGCTCAGGATCAAGGAGCCTTTCCTGCTGATCCACGGCATGTCGGACGACAATGTGGTGTTCGAGAACTCGTCCATGCTGATCGACAAGCTGCAGGCGGCGGACCATCCCTTCTCGATGATGCTCTATGTCGGCCAGACCCACCATATCGCGGGCGAGGGGAGGCAGGCGCACGTCCAGCACACGATCGAGCGTTTCCTGGACGAGAAAGTGCTGGGGGAGAGCGGCAGGCCAACCCCTTAACCGTCGGAAACCGATTTTGCCGAAATCTCCGATTTCGTTGCAAAATCGAGCTGTCCGGAATCCACCGAGAGGTTGGGCCTGACGTCACGCTGGATTCCGGACTGCAAGGCTTTCAAACGACAAACCTGCGGTTTGCCGGGAAAGCCTAACATCCGGAATGACGCGGGGTTATTCCCCCGCCGGCAAGGCGCTCCGATCCACGATCCGGGTATAGAGGTGCCAGGTCGCATACCCCAGCCACGGCAGCACCACCGCCAGGCCGATGAAGGCGGGGATCGCGCCCAGCACCAGCAGCACCGCTACCGTCAGGCCCCAGCGGAGCGCCATCAGCGGGTTGGCCATTACCGCGCGCGCGGAGGTGACGATCGCCGTGCCGCCGTCCACCGGCCGGTCCACCAGCATCGGCATGGAGACCCAGGTGAGGATCAGCACGCCGAGCGCGAAGACGAGGCCCACCGCGTCGCCTACGATCATCATCTCCCAGCCCGCGGCGGTGCCGAAAAGCTGGCCGAGGAACGCGCCGACCGAGGGCGGCGGCACATTGCCGAGGAAAGCGTCATGGATCGCGCCCGCCGCCCATACCCAGCCGCCGAAGATCGCCAGCATCAGCGCGGCGACGCCGACGATCGCGCCGATCGAGGGGTTTTTCAGCACGTCGAAGAAGTGCTCCCAGCTCGCCTCCAGCCCCAGCTCGCGCCGCCGCGCCAGCTCGTAGAATCCGGCGGCGACCAGCGGGCCGAGTAACGACAGCCCCGCCGCCATCGGGAAGAACAGCACCAGCGGCACGCCCCCCAATGAGGCGAAAGCCACGGCGAGGCTGAACAGCGGGTAGATGATCGCGATGATCCAGATGTCGCCGCGCATCTGTTTGAAATCGGAGAAGCCTTCGCGCAGCGCGAAGCGGAGGTCGGCGGGGGTGATCCGTCGGATCGGCACGGGCTCGCGAAGCGGAACGGGACGCGCGGATACT
>DASSTK010000152.1:0-2157 GCA_035707945.1 Sphingomonas sp. | reverse complement strand
ATCGAGCGTGCCCTGCCAGCCGGCCTGGATCCTGCCGCCCGAGACGAACACCACGTCCGGATCGGCGAAGGCGTTCATATAGCCCCGGAAATCGCCCCGGTTCCACGCCTGCTCCATCTCCGTGACGACATGGAGGATCGCCGCCTTCTCCTGCGCGGGCGAGGCGGCGTGCGCGGCCGCCGGGGCGGCCAGCGCCAGCGCGACGACGCCGAGCGCCGCCCTCATTCCACCGGGGCCACGTCGCCCGGCACGACCGACACCGCGTCCCGCGCCAGCAGGCTACGCGAGCGGCCGTAGAGCGCATAGACCACCAATCCGATCAGGTTCCAGCAGACGAAGCGCACCAGCGTCTTCTCCGGCAGGCTGATCAGCAGATAGGCGCAGCCCACGATCGCCAGGGTGCCGACCAGATAGGGGGCGGGGCAGCGGAAGATGCGGGTGATCTCCGGCGCGCGGCGGCGCAGGATCATCATGCACGCGCCCACCGCGATGAAGGCGATCAGCGTGCCGGCGTTGGCGAGCTCGGCGATCTCGCCCACGTCGAAGAAGGCGGCGATCAGGGAAACGAACAGGCCGGTGATGCCCGTCACCAGCACCGGCGTGCCCTTGCGCTTCGAGACGTTGGCGAGCGCGGCCGGTAGCAGCCCGTCGCGCGCCATGACGAAGAAGATGCGGCTCTGGCCGTACATCATCACCAGGATGACCGAGGGCAGCGCCACCAACGCGGCGCCCGCCACCACCCAGCTCGTCACCGGATGCCCCAGCACGCGCAGCGCCAGCGCCAGCGGCTCGGGCGATCCGCCGAGCGTGGTGTAGGACACCGCACCCACCGCCGCGATCGCGACGAGGATGTAGATGGTGGTCGAAATCAGCATCGATCCGATGATGCCGATCTTGAGATCGCGGCCCGGATTCTTGGCTTCCTCCGCCGATGTCGCCACCGCGTCGAAGCCGTAGAAGGCGAAGAACACGATCGCGGCCGCCGCCATCACGCCGCGCTTTTCGCCCAGCTCGAAATGGCTGCCGAAGCCGTAGGGCATGAAGGGATGGAGGTTGTCGGAATTGAAATAAGGGAACACCACCACGACGAACACGCCGAGCGCGGCGAGCTTGATGATGACGAGCAGGATGTTGACCGTCGCGCTTTCCCGCGTGCCGGCCATCAGCATGCCGGCGATCGTCATCGCCACCAGCACGGCGGGCAGGTTGATGATCCCGCCCGCATGTGGCCCCGCCAGCAGCCATTGCGGCGGATGCACGCCGGCGGATTCGATGAGGCCGACCAGATAGCCGGACCAGCCCACCGCCACGCCCGAGCAGGCGAGCGAATATTCGAGGATCAGGCTCCACCCCACGATCCAGGCGATCGTCTCCCCCAGCACCGAATAGGTGTAGGTATAGGCGCTGCCCGCCGTCGGGATCATGGTGGCGAGCTCGGCATAAGCGAGCGCGGCGCAGGCGCAGACCGCGCCGGCGATGGCGAAGGCCAGGATCACCGCCGGCCCGGCCCGGTCCGCGCCCACGCCGGTCAGCGTGTAGATGCCGGTGCCCACGATCGCGCCGACGCCCAGCGCGATCAGATGCGGCCAGGAGAGGGTGGGCTTCAGGCGATGGGCGGCGTCCGCCCCTTCACGTTCGATAGGCTTGATCCGCCCGAGCACTCCCATTCACCCACTCCTGCACATTTTTCTGCTTGCTTATGTGACCGAGAAACCGGCCCAGAACGGATCTTCGCGGTCGATCCAGATGGTGTTGAATCCCGTGGCGATCGCCGATCCTTCGATGGACGGGATGATAGCGGGCGCGCCGCCCAGGTCCACCGCTTCCTCGACGCGGCCGATGAAACGGCTGCCGATGTAGCTTTCGTGCACGAAGCGATCGCCCACCTTGAGCCGGCCCTTGGCGACCAGATGCGCCATGCGCGCGGAGGTGCCGGTGCCGCAGGGGCTGCGGTCGATCGCGCGCTCGCCGTAGAAGACGGCGTTGCGGGCGTCCGCGCCTTCGCCTTTCGGCTTGTCGGCCCAGAGGACATGGGTGACGCCCCGGATGCGATCGTCGATCGGATGCACCGGCTCGATCGCGTCCCGCACAGCCACGCGCACCTGCCGGCTGAGTTCGACGATGCGCGAGGCGCCGAGATCGTCGAGCCCGGCATAG
>DASSTK010000151.1:0-3907 GCA_035707945.1 Sphingomonas sp. | reverse complement strand
GGCGTCATGGGCACGATGCTGGCCCAGATCGGCGATCCCTTCGCGGCGGCGCGGGCCGCCGTCTGGCTCCACGCGGAGGCGGCCCGGCGAGCCAGCCCGCTGCTGATCGCCGACGACCTGATCGAGCATCTGCGCGGGGCGGTGGCCTCGTGTCTTTAACGCTATTAGGAAGAAAATCGTGCTCCTGCGAAGGCAGGAGCCCGGGCAAGGAAAGACTTGCCCTTCCCGGGGCCCTGCTTTCGCAGGAGCGCTGAACCGCCCATGTCCAACCGCATTCTCCGCCTCGCGGCGCGGGGCGACGGCATCGCCGAGGATGGCCGCGCCGTCCCGCTCGCAGCGCCGGGGGACGTGCTGCTGCCCGACGGCGGCCTCGAACCCGGCCCGCACCACCGGACTCCGCCCTGCCGTCATTTCCCGCTGTGCGGCGGCTGCGCGCTACAGCATGTTGATGATGCGGCCTATGCCGATTATTGCGTGGACCGCATCGCCGGCGCGCTCGGCAGCCAGGGGCTGAAGGCGGAGATCGCGCCGCCGCATCTCTCCCCGCCGGAAACCCGCCGCCGCGCCTCGCTGCGCGCCGAGCGGCAGGGAAAGCGCGTCTCGATCGGCTTCAATGAGGCGAAGAGCCGCCGCATCATCGACATGCTCGAATGCCGGATACTGCTCCCCGAGCTGTTCGCGCTGGTCGAGCCGCTGCGCGCGCTGTTCGCCGCCCTGCTCCCCGATCGCCGCGCCTGCGGGGTGGAGATGGCGCTGGCCGATCAGGGCGTGGACCTGCTGCTTGCCGGCATCGAGCCCGCCGGCCTCGCCTCCGCCGAGGCGCTGACCCGCTTCGCCGAGGCGCACCGCCTCGCGCGCCTGTCGATCGACGGCGGCTACGGCCCCGAAACCCGCTGGGAGCCCCGGCCCGTGACGGTCACATTCGGCGGAGTCGCGGTGGCGCTGCCGCCGGGCGGCTTTCTCCAGGCGACCGCCGACGGCCAGGCCGCGCTGCTCGCCGCCGTGCGGGATGCGGTGGGCGAGGCGAGGGTGATCGCCGATCTGTTCGCCGGGCTCGGCACCTTCGCCCTGCCGCTCTCGGCTTCCGCGCGGGTGCTGGCGGCGGAAGGGGCGCGCGACGCGATCCTTGCTCTCAAGGCCGCCGCCGCGCAGGCCGGGCGGCCGATCGTCGCCGATCACCGCGATCTGTTCCGCCGCCCCTACACCGCCGCCGAACTCTCCCGCTTCGAAGCCGTCATCCTCGATCCCCCGCGCGCCGGCGCGAAGGAGCAGGCGGCCGAACTCGCCCGCGCCGACTGCGCCCGCATCGCCTACGTCTCCTGCAACCCGGCCACCTTCGCCCGCGACGCCAAGATGCTGGCGGACGGCGGCTGGCGGATGGAGTGGATCAGGCCCGTCGGCCAGTTCCGCTGGTCGACGCATGTGGAGCTTGCGGCCGCATTCCTCCGATGACAAACAGAAGTGAAGGAGGAGTGGATGGACGACATCGAAATCACCCAATCTCGTTTCGGAACCAAATTGCGCTTCAAATTCCTTGCCGACCATTTTGAAGCGGATTGGGCCGACGCGAGTGGCCGAAGGACGTTTTCGGTTCCTTATGAATCCCTTAATCTTAAAAGCACGGCAACACTCACCGTCAACAACAATGTCTTCGGATGGCGTTTGCGGCTGATTCCACTGGCAACCTTTATTCTCGGAGTCGTGCTAGGCGGTTTTGCCGTGAATATCGCCGGCCTGATCGAGCTGCTGTCGATCATTGCGTTTGTCGGCCTTCTTGGTTGTAGCTATCTGAAGCTCTTTCGGGTGAGCTTCATCCTAATCCCTCTATCTCCGGTTCCACCCGGTGGGGTAAATGCTCTCTGGGTAATTGATGACCGACGGCGCGATGCCATTATGCAGGAACTGGTCCAGCATTGGCGTTCAAAGCTGCGGCTGAAGTTCGCAGCGATTGACCTTGCGAATGACCGGCAGCGAGAGCTTGCGAAGTTCAATTGGCTCAAGGAGCACGAGGTTATCGACGAGAGTGAGTATAGAGAGGCTATGCGGTTATTGCAGTCAGACACGGAGACGCCACCAGCGCCGCTGCTTAACTGATTGACGCTCTGCTTGCGCGCCGCTTTCCAGCGGCGGCCCCCACCTCTCCCGCGAAAGCGGGAGAGGGGACGTTGGTTCAGTCTTCGAACATCTTGCTGAACGCGCGCTGCTCTCGCCCGCGCCAGTGGCCGCGATGATAGGCGTCGCTCGCCAGCAGCGGCATCACCGAGGTCGCCTCGGCATAGACCATCTGCTCCATCGCGGTGGAAACCTTGCCCCAGCTCGCCGCCTCCTGCAGCGTCGAGGAGGAGCAGGCGCCGTCGCGCACGTCCGCCACCGTGATCTGCACGGCGTATTTGTGCACGTCGACCTCGTGCCCCAGTATCTCGGCGCAGACCACCGTATCCTGGATGAAGTTCTTGGGCACGCCGCCGCCGATCATCAGCAGCCCGGTGGTGCCCGCCTTGATCTTGATGTCGGTCAGCTCGCGGAAATCGGCGATCGAATCGATGGTGAGATAGGGCTTGCCCGCCTTCATCGCATCCACCTGATGCTTGACGAGGCCGAAGCCCGCCGACGAATCCGTGAAGGCCGGGCAGAAGATCGGCACGTCATGCTCATAGGCGAGCTTGACGAGGCTGTTCTCCTTCTTGCCGTTCTTCGTCAGCCACTTGCCCATCTCCCTTATGAACGCGCGGGAGGAATAGGCCTTGGGTGCGAGGCTGTCGGCGATCTCCAGGATGGTGTGATCGCAATCCTGCAGCGCCACCTCGTCGATATAGGTGTCGTAGATGCGGTCGATATAGAGCGAGCGCAGCGTGTCGTCGTCGGGGATTTCCTTGGCCTGGAAATGCTTGTGACCGAGCCCTTCGAAGAAATCCATGTCGACGATTGAGGCGCCGGTGGCGACGATCATGTCCACCATGTTGTTGCGCACCAGCTCGGCGTAGAGATCCATGCAGCCGCCGGCCGAGGTGGAGCCCGCGATCACCAGCGCGATCGAGCAATCCCTGTCGGCGAGCATCATGTTGTAGATCTCCGCCGCGCGGCCGAGATCGCGCGAGGTGAAGCTCATCTTCTTCATCGCGTCCACGATCGGGCGCGCGTCGAAGCTGGTGATGTCGACATGCTCGACCTGGGTGGAGAGCAGCTCCGCCTTGCGGGTGTCGTTGATCGGGGTCTCGGTGGTCATCGGGTGCTCCAATAATTCCCCTCCCGCTTGCGGGAGGGGTTAGGGAGGGAATGGAAAGGCCGCAAGGGCAGCGCGGGGGCGGACATGCCCTCCCCCGGCCCCTCCCGCAAGCGGGAGGGGAGATTCCTACAGCGTGACGACGCGGCCGGCCACTTCGGGTTCCGCCTCGGCGGGCGCGTAGAGGCTGGCCATCGGCTCATCCTCCACGATCACCGTCTCGACCGCGCCGAAGCCGTTGAACTGGGTGCGCATCGCGCAGCCATAGGCCCCCAGCATGCCGATCTCGACATAATCGCCGGCCTGGGTGTCGGCGGGCAGCTCGAACGGGCCCGCCATATGATCCATGTCGTCGCAGGTGGGGCCGTAGAAGCTGAAGCCGATCGGCTTGGCGTGGCTGCCGTTCTCGCGCACCAGCGCGACGGGGAAGCGCCAGCCGATATGCGCGGCGTCGAACAGCGCGCCATATGCGCCGTCGTTGATGTAGAGCTCGTCGCCGCGCCTTTTCTCGACGCGCACCAGCACGCTCGCATATTCGGCGCAGAGCGCGCGGCCGGGCTCGCACCACAGCTCCGCTGAGTAGCTGACCGGCAGCGCCTCGAACGCTTCGTGGATGGTGTGGAAATAGGCTTCCAGCGGGGGCGGCTCCATGCCGGGATAGCAGGAGGGGAAGCCGCCGCCGAC
>DASSTK010000150.1:0-4254 GCA_035707945.1 Sphingomonas sp. | reverse complement strand
CTGACGGCGGCCCCTTCTTCGGCCGCGAGGGGCTGTTGTTCGGCAGCGTCGACGACGTGCGCAACGCCACGCGGACGATGATCCAGACCCAGCCTTTCCTGGGGCCGCTTGCCGCCGATCCGAGCCTGCGCGGCATCGTCGGCGCGCTCACCACCATGCTTCAGGGCGTCTCCGCCGGACAGGCTTCGCTGGATGAAATCGATCCGGCGATGGCGCGGCTGGGCGACGCGCTGGCGCGGGAAGGCAAGGGCGAGCATGTCTATTTCTCGTGGCAGGCGCTGCTCGGCGCGCGCAAGGGCGGGCTCGCCGCGCCGACCCGGCGGCTGATCCTCCTCCACCCCATTCTCGATTATAATGCGCTGATGCCGGGCGAGGCGGCGGCGGACGCGGTCCGCACGGCGGCCGCCGGGCTGGGGCTGGATGCGGCGCATGGGGTGACGGTGCGTCTCACCGGATCGGTGCCGCTTTCGGATCAGGAGTTCGCGAGCCTCGCGGACCAGTGGTGGCTGGTGTTCGGCGTCATGCTGGCGGCGATGCTGCTGACATTGGGGCTCGGCACGCGATCGCTCCGGGTCATGCTGGCGATCTTCCTCACCACGCTCGCCGGGCTGGTGGTGACGGGCGCGTGCGGGCTGCTCGCGGTCGGGCGCTTCAACATCATCTCGGTGGCCTTCATCCCGCTGTTCGTGGGGCTGGGGGTGGATTTCGGCATCCAGCTCGGCGTGCGCATTCAGGCCGAGCGCCACGCGGGCTATGATCGGGCCGAGGCGATGTGCGTCGCCGCCAGGCGGCTCGGCCCTTCGCTGCTGCTCGCCGCCTGCGCGGTATGCTTCGGTTTCCTGGCCTTCATCCCCACCGCCTATATCGGCATCACCGAGCTGGGCATGATCGCGGCGATCGGCATGGCGATCGCGCTGCTCGCCAGCCTGACCCTGCTCCCCGCGCTCCTGATGCTGTTCCGCCCGAGCCTGCCCAAGGAGGATCTGGGTACGCCCGAGATGGCGCGGGCGGACGCCTTCCTGCTCCGCCACCGCCGCGCTGTGCTCGGCGCGTTCGTCGTGGCGCTGGGCCTGAGCGTCGCCGGGCTGCCCTTCGTCCATTTCGATTTCAACCCGCTCCACCTGCGCAACACGCACGGCGAGGCGATGGCGACGCTCACCGATCTGATGAACGATCCCGATCGCAACCCCAACACGATCGACATCCTCGCCCCCGATCTTCCCGCCGCCGAGAAGCTGGCCGATCGAATCGCCAGGCTGCCCGAGGTGGGCCATGTCGTCACCGCGCGAAGCTATGTGCCGGAAGATCAGGCACCCAAGCTGGCGATGATCGGGAACGCGCGCGCGATCCTCGATCTCACGCTCGATCCGATCCTGCCGATGCCGCCGCCGGGCGACGCCGAGAATGTCGCGGCGCTGCGCTCGGGCGCGGACCAGCTCCGCGCCGCCGCGGCGGGCGCGACCGGGCAGCCGGCGGCGGATGCGCGGCGGCTGGCGGCGCAATTCGATCGCCTCGCCGCCGCCTCCCCCGCCGAGCGCGCGCGGGTGCAGGACATGCTGGTCGATCCCCTGAAGCAGATGCTCTCGCAATTCCGGGAGGCGCTTCAGGCCGGGCCGGTCAGCCTCGCGACGCTGCCCCAGCGCGTGAAGGAGGACTGGATCGCGCCGGACGGCCGCGCGCGCGTGCAGGTTTTCCCCAGGCCGGGCGACACGTCCAACGCCGCGCTGACCCGCTTCGCCCGCGCGGTGCTCCAGGTCGCGCCCGAGGCGACCGGCGTGGCCGTCTCCACCCAGGGCGCGGCGCGCACCATCGGCCACGCCTTCATCCAGGCGGGGCTGCTCGCTCTCATCGTCATCAGCCTGTTGCTGATATTGGTGCTGCGGGATGTGAAGGAGGTGCTGTTCACATTGGCGCCAGTGGTGCTCTCGGGCTTCCTCACGCTCGGCACCTGCGTGGTGATCGGCCAGCCGATCAACTTCGCCAACATCATCGCCTTCCCGCTGCTGCTGGGCGTCGGCGTCGCCTTCCACATCTATTTCGTGATGGCGTGGCGGGGGGGCGCGACCAACCTGCTCCAGTCCCCGCTGGCGCGCGCCATCTTCTTCTCCGCGCTCGCCACCGGCACCGCCTTCGGCAGCCTGTGGCTGTCCCACCATCCCGGCACCGCCAGCATGGGCAAGATCCTGATGCTCTCGCTGGCCTGGACCTTGGTGTGCGCGCTGATCTTCGAGCCGGCGCTGCTGGGGCCGCCGGAGAATGAGGGTCATGATCCGGAAAGCTCGCCGCTGCCGGTCCGGACCCCCTGAGCCGCGGCTGCGCGATAATCTGACCATCCTTCGCTTGCCGGTTGGCGGCACGGGCGATTCATGCCAGCAAGCCCGGATGGATCAGGACGGCCCGGCCTCGCACAGCTTCATTTCGCAACGCTTGCGGCTGCATTATGCCGAATGGGGCGATCCCGATGCGCCGCTGCTCCTGCTCGTCCACGGCGGGCGCGATCATTGCCGAAGCTGGGACTGGATCGCCAAGGAGCTGCGGGCGGACTGGCATATCGTCGCGCCCGATCTGCGCGGGCATGGCGACAGCGCCTGGTCGCCGGACGGCGCTTACGACATGGCGGCCTATGTCTATGATCTCGCCCAGTTGATCCATCAGCTCGACAAGGGGCCGGTCACTCTGGTCGGCCATTCGCTCGGCGGGAACATCGCGCTGCGCTATACCGGCCTGTATCCGGCCGCGGTGCGCCGGCTGGTCGCGATCGAGGGGTTGGGCCCTTCTCCGAAGATGCTGGCGGAGCGGGCCGCGATCCCTCTGGCCGAACATTGGCGGCGCTGGATCGCGGACAAGCGCGCCGCCGCGGGTCGTCTGCCCAGACGCTACGCCAGCATGGAGGAGGCCTTCGCTCGGATGCGGGCCGAGAACGCCTATCTCAGCGAGGAGCAGGCGCGGCATCTCACGATCCACGGCATGAACCGCAACGAGGACGGGACATGGAGCTGGAAGTTCGACAATTATCTCCACGTCTGGCCGTTCAGCGACATCACGCAAGGGCAGGTGGAGGAGCTGTGGAACGCGATCGAATGCCCGGCATTGTTGCTATACGGCGCAGATAGCTGGGCTTCGAACCCGGAGCGGGATGGCCGGGCGCGCCACTTCCGCGACGCGCGCGTCATCGAGTTCGAGAAGGCCGGCCACTGGCTTCATCACGATCAGCCGGAGCGGCTGCTGGCCGAGCTGCGCGCGTTCCTCTGAAGGAGCGGATACGGCTTAAGCCAGCGCCTCCACCAGCCCCTCGAACAGCCGCCGGCCGTCCTGGCCGCCGTGGGCGGGCTCGATCATCCGTTCGGGGTGGGGCATCATGCCGAGCACGTTGCCCGCGTCGTTGATGATGCCGGCGATATTGCGCGCCGAGCCGTTGACGGTGCAGCCGTAGCGGAACACGACGCGGCCTTCGCCCTCCAGCCGATCGAGCGTGTCCTCGTCGGCGGTGTAGTTGCCGTCATGATGGGCGACAGGCACGCGGATCGATTCGCCCTCGCCATAGCGGGCGGTGAACATCGATTGGCTGTTGGCCACCGTGAGATCGACGTCGCGGCAGACGAACTCGAGATTGGCGTTGCGCATCAGCGCGCCCGGCAACAGCCCGGCTTCGGTGAGCACCTGGAAGCCGTTGCACACGCCCAGCACCGCCACGCCGCGCGCCGCCGCGTCCTTCACCGCGCGCATGATCGGCGATCGGGCCGCCATCGCGCCGGAGCGGAGATAATCGCCGTAAGAAAAGCCGCCGGGAATGCCGATCAGGTCGATGCCGTCCGGCAGGCTCGTCTCGCCGTGCCACACCATCTGCGCGGGGCTGCCGCCGATCGCGGTGAAGGCGGTGGCGAGATCGCGGTCGCAGTTCGATCCGGGAAAGACGATGACGGCGCTTTTCATGGCTTGCGGCCTCCTCAGGCCCGTTCGATCCGGTAATTCTCGATCACGATGTTGGCGAGCAGCTTGCGGCACATATCCTCGATCGCCGCATCCTCCGTGCCGTCGGCGAGATCGAGTTCGACGAGGCGTCCGACGCGCACGTCGTTGACGCCCGCGAAGCCGAGGCCCGCCAGCGCATGGTGGACGGCCTTGCCCTGCGGATCGAGCACGCCGGGCTTGAGGGTGACGATGACGCGGGTTTTCAAGGGAGACTCCTCCGGCCGGGCGGTTTCCGCGCTCCCCATGACCGATTCGGCGCGCCGGGGCAAGGGCGGGATGGGG
>DASSTK010000149.1:0-9083 GCA_035707945.1 Sphingomonas sp. | reverse complement strand
GCGCTTGCCTGGTTGACGATCTTCGCGCAAGGTTGGTTGACCCGGATGCCCAGCGCGCCGGCCGTTGGATGAGCGGGCGAACCCGTCCACCCCTTCCCGCCGCTCCCACCATGATCAGGGATAGAAGCGACGGAGGGGCTTATAACCTATCTGGTGCTGTTTGTCAAGGCCAGTGCACCTATCCGTTACGCAGCGAAGGCCGGCATCTCGTGAGCCAAGGGGCGTTCTCCGCCTCCTGAGGCCCCAGCTTGCGCTGGGGTGACGGAATATGCGCCGGGGTGACGGCAGCGGGAACACTCCTCTGCCCGTCCAGGGCCTGACCTATCACGCAGGCTTCCTCATTCCGGCAAATCCGCCTAGAATCCGATCCTTGCAAGCGGCGCGCCCTCGCCTTCGCTGAACCCAAAAGAGCGCGCACTCGTTTCAATCGGGAAAGGAGTCGCGCTTGAGCTCGATATCACCCGGTCCGGACGCCAAAGAGCGCAGGTCGGCCGTGGAGAGGCTCCGGGAAAGCGAGGAGCGGCTGGCGGCGACCTTCGCCCATGCCGGGGTGGGCCTGTGCGAGATCACGCTCGACGGACGCTTCCTGCGGGTCAACGATGCGCTGTGCCGCCTGCTCGGCCGCAGCGGCGAGGAGCTGCTCGCCACCGACATGCTCTCCATCTCCCACCCCGACGATCTCGTCGCCCGCATGGCGGTGTTCGAGCATGTCGTGCGCAGCGGCGAAACGGGATCCATCGACAAGCGGCTGCTGCTGCCGAACGGCGCCATCGTGTGGGTGAACGCCACATTGAGCCTGCTCAAGGGCCGAAGCGGCGCGCCGCCCACCATCATCGAGGTGATCCTCGACCTTACCGAGCGCCGCCACGCGGAAAAGATCATCCACGAGAACGAGCATTGGCTGAAGACGCTGATGGAGGGCGTGCCCCAGCTCCTCTGGCGGGCGGTGGGCGAAGGCGAATGGACGTGGTCCAGCCCGCAATGGAGCGCGTTCACCGGCCTCTCGATCGCGCGGAGCACGGGCAAGGGCTGGCTCGATGCGGTTCACCCGGACGATCGCGCCCATGCGGAGCATTGCTGGCGCAAGGCGCAGGAGAAGGGCGCTTTCCACGCCGATTACCGGCTTTGCCACAAGAAGGAGGATCGCTGGCGCTGGTTCCAGAGCCGCGCCACGGCGCTGCGCGACGAGAAAGGCGCGATCATCGAATGGCTCGGCAGCTCCACCGACGTCGACGAGCTCAGGACGCTGCGCAATCAGCAGGAGGTGCTGATCGCCGAGCTTCAGCACCGCACCCGCAACCTGATCGCCGTCACCCAATCCATCTGGCGGCAGACCTTCCGCAACGCCGCCACCCCGCGCGAGGCGGAGCAGCAGTTCAGCGATCGGTTGAACGCCCTGTCGCGCGTGCAGGGGCTGCTTTCGCGTTCCGGCGAGAAGCCGGTGACGATCGGCGACCTGGTGGGCATGGAGATGGAGGCGCTGGGCGCGGGCGCGCTCGCCGACCGCATCCATATCGAAGGACCGGAGGTGCGGCTGCGCAGCGGCATCGTGCAGACCTTCGCGCTGGCGCTGCACGAGCTCGCCACCAACGCGCGCAAATATGGCGCGCTCTCCAACGCGCACGGCCGGCTGGACATAAGCTGGGAGGTGCATGACGGGGAGGATCGGCGGCATCTCCTGCTCGAATGGCGGGAGACGGGCATCGTCGCGCGGGAGAAGGGCCGCGCCGGCGGCTACGGCCGCGAGCTGATCGAGCGCGCGCTCCCCTATTCGCTCAACGCCAGGACGCGGTTCGAGCTGGGCGAGACGGAGCTTCTCTGCACGATCGACCTGCCGCTGGGGGCGGAGTGAGGGGCGGCCCGATTTGCCGAATTATCGGTTTATTTCCTCGTCATCCTGACGAAAGTCAGGATCCATTATCGCTGCGCTTCGAACCAGTGCGGCGTGCGAATGGATGCTGACTTTCGTCAGCATGACGGCAAAAAAAGAGGCGCAAACATCCTCTCAAAGATTTCTGAGCCGCCTGCTCATTTCAATCATTTTCGTTTCGGCGCGCGTGGGGTTTCTCTGCTATGGGGCTCGGCCGCCGTCGCGGGAGGGAGCGTATATGCCGTCGATCCTGTCGGTTTCCGCCGTCACCAAGCGCTACACATCCGGGCTGACCGCTCTCGACGCGGTGGACCTCTCGATCGAGCGGGGGGAGATTTTCGCGCTGCTCGGGCCCAACGGCGCGGGCAAGACGACGCTTATCAGCATCATCTGCGGCACCGTCACCAGGACTTCGGGCGAAATCCTGTTCGACGGGCATGACGTGACCCGCGACTATCGCGCCGCGCGATCGCGCATCGGCTTGGTGCCGCAGGAGGTGGCGCTCGATATCTTCTCGACCGTGTGGAACACGGTGCGCTTCAGCCGGGGCCTGTTCGGCAAGCCCGCCGACCCCGCCTATATCGAGCAACTGCTGCGCGACCTCTCGCTCTGGGAGAAGCGCCAGAGCAAGATCATCGAGCTTTCCGGCGGCATGAAGCGACGCGTGATGATCGCCAAGGCGCTCTCCCACGAGCCCGAGTTGCTGTTCCTCGACGAGCCGACCGCGGGCGTGGACGTGAATCTGCGCCGCGACATGTGGGCGCTGGTGCGGCGGCTGCGGGAACGCGGCGTCACCATCATCCTCACCACCCATTATATCGAGGAGGCCGAGGAGATGGCGGACCGGGTGGGCGTCATCAACAAGGGGCGGATCATCCTGGTGGAGGAAAAGGCGGCGCTGATGCGCAAGCTCGGCAAGCGGCGGCTGATCCTGATGCTCCAGCAGCCGCTCGACGCGGCGCCGGAGGCGCTGGCGCAATGGCCGCTCGAGCTGAGCGCGGACGGCGAGCGGCTGATCTACAGCTTCGACGCCAACGCCGAGCATAACGACATCCCCCGCCTGCTCCGCAAGCTCGACGAGCTGGGCGTCGAATACAAGGATCTGGCGACGCAGCAGAGCTCGCTGGAGGATATCTTCGTCGGCCTGGTGGGAGAGGCGGCATGAGCGGCGCAGCCCCGATCAACCTCCACGGCATATGGGCGATCTACCGCACCGAGATGGCGCGCACCTTGCGGACCGTGTGGCAGAGCGTCGCCACGCCCGTCATCACCACGGCGCTCTATTTCATCGTGTTCGGCGGCGCGATCGGATCGCGGATGCAGCATGTCGGCGGGGTCGGCTACGGCGCGTTCATCGTGCCCGGCCTCATCATGCTGACCTTGCTGACGCAGAGCATCTCCAACGCCTCGATCGGCATCTACTTCCCCAAGTTCACCGGCACCGTGTTCGAAATCCTCTCCGCGCCGCTCTCCTATGTGGAGGCGGTGATCGCCTATGTGGGCGCGGCGGCGACCAAATCGGTGGCGATCGGGCTCATCATCCTGTTGACCGCCACCTTCTTCACATCGGTGGAGATACGGCATCCGGGCTGGATGATCGCCTTCCTGCTGCTGACCGGGATCACCTTCAGCCTGTTCGGCTTCATCATCGGCATCTGGGCGAAGAACTTCGAGCAGCTCGCGATCATCCCCGCGCTGGTGGTGACGCCGCTGACCTTCCTGGGGGGCGCTTTCTATTCGATCGACATGCTGCCCGAGCCGTGGCGGACGGCGAGCCTGTTCAACCCGGTCGTCTATCTGGTGAGCGGCTTCCGCTGGAGCTTCTACGGCATAGGCGATGTCGGCGTGGGCGTGAGCCTGGCCTTCACGGTGGCGTTCATGGCCGTGTGCGTGGCGCTGCTGTGGTGGATTTTCCGGACGGGCTATCGGCTGAAGCCGTGAATATCATCGTCATGCTGACGAAAGTCAGCATCCATCCGCGCTGCATCAGCGGAGTGCGAATGGACCCTGAATCAAGTTCAGGGTGACGGTGGGGATCAGGGTGACGGTGGGGGATCAGGGTGACGGTGGGGACCAGGGTGACGGTGGAGAAGCTATCCAGAACCCGCCCATCCCTTTTCACCGACGAGCGGCACGAAGGCGACGGCGCCCAGATTCTGCGCGTCGAAGCGGTCCCTATCGCGGCGGGTGAGCTTTAGGAGGGTCTGGCTGAGGCGCGGGCCGACCGGGATGAGCAGGCGGCCGCCGATGGCGAGCTGGGCCTTGAGCGGTTCGGGCACGTCCGGGCCGCCGGCCGAGACGATGATCGCGTCGAACGGCGCATGCTCGGGCCAGCCGCCGGAGCCGTCGCCGCCGCGAAGCTCGATATTGTCGTAGCCGAGCGCCGCCAGCCGCGCGCGCGCCGCTTGCGCCAGCGCCTCATGCCATTCGATCGCATAGACGTGCGCCGCGATCCGGCCGGCGACGGCGGCGGCGTAGCCCGATCCCGCGCCGACCTCCAGCACGCGATCGCGGGGGCCGATCTCCGCCGCCTCCAGCATCAGCGCGACGATATAAGGCTGGGAGATGGTCTGCCCCTCGCCGATCGGCAGCGGCGAATCGCGATAGGCGGCGTCGGCCAGCTCCTCGCTCACGAAACGCTCGCGCGGCACGGTGCGCATCGCATCGAGCAGGCGGGCGTCGCGCACCCCTCGCGCCGCGATCTGCCTATCCACCATGCGCGCCCGCGCATCCGCCTGCGAGGCCATCATCCTGCTCCCGGATCGGGGCATTCAACCACCGGGGGAGCCGCGCGTTCCCCGGCGCATTTCCGGGTTCCTTGCGTCGGCGCAGCGATGAACCGTGCCTTCACAGCGACGGAATCCGGGAGCCGCGTGGCCGATCGGTAAACCATATTAGGGCGGCCCCCCGCCCGGCCGTCCATTGTCGCTTCGGAGAATGCGATGAAGATCAGGGACGTGATGACCTTCGATGTCGAATCCGCCGCGCCGGGAACGCCGCTCAAGCGGATCGCCCGCATGATGCGGGACGGCGACATCGGCGCGGTGCCGGTGGAGGACCATGAGAGGCTGGTCGGCCTCGTCACCGATCGCGACATCGTGGTGCGCGCGGTGGCCGAAGGGCTGGACGAAAGGGGCTGCGTCGCCGCCGACGTCATGTCCGAGGACGTGCTGACCTGCTTCGCCGACGACGATGCGCATCGCATCGCCGAGCTGATGAGCGATCATCAGGTGCGCCGCCTGCCGGTGCTGGACAGCGAGAACCGGGTGATCGGCGTCGTCTCGCTCGGCGATCTCAGCCTGCGCGACCGCGAGAGCGCGGGCCTGGCGCTCGGCAACATCTCGCAACCGAGCCTCGGCGCGCGCGCCTGAAACATAACAAGGAGTGGAACATGCAACAGGATGACGATCTGGTCTATCTGCTGAGGCGCGCCGCCGAGGAACGCCGCCGCGCCGACGAAGGGCGCACCACCGCCGCCCGCGTCATCCACCGCGAGCTGGCCGCGGGTTATGAGCGCCGCGCGCGCGAAGGCTCCTTCGTCCGCCCGCGCGAGATCACCATCGGGATCATCGCCGAGCGGGGTTGAGGGTGGAGATGTTGACCCGTTCGCCCTGAGCGAAGTCGAGGGCCAGAATTGAAGCCGATCAACTTATACAATCGTCACCCTGAACCCTTCGGGTTCAGCATGACGATTCAGTATGATCGAGTTCGGCTCCACGCCGAGCGAGACGAGGCTTCTCGGCTACGCTCAAACCGTGCCTCGACTTCGCTCGGCACGAACGGATGGGGAATTCTGGATGTTTCGGGCGCCCTAATCCCCGCCGAACAACATTCCCAGCAATTCCGCCGCCGGAGCGGGCTTGTCGCGGCGGGGGCGGTTGCGGAAGCGGGGCGGAATCTCGCCGTCTCCCCTGGATGTCAGCAGAACGAAGGGAACGCCGCGCCGGTCGAGCAGATCGGCGACCGGCCCGATATCGCCGTCGAGCAGCGTGGCGTCGAGGATCGCGCCGTCGAGCGCTTCCCGCTCGATCCGAGTGATCGCGGCTTCGACCGAGGCGACGGGGCCGATCACGTCGACGCCCGATGCGGCCAGACTCTCCGCAAGCTCCTTCGCGAGCCAATAATCATCCTCCGTCAGAAGGACGTGGCGCCGGCGAGGCGCCCCTGTCTCCGGTTGCATGGACCCTTACTCTCTACGCGGGCGACTCGCTCCATCGCCCGCAAGCCATTATGTTTACAATCAATTGCCGGTTCCTGAACCGCTGCGGAAATACGGAGGCAGACGAACAGCGGATGCGATCCACGCCCGCCATGCGCATCGGCATCTTCTTCTATTCTGATCGCGCCGAACCCGCCCTGTTCTTGCCGAAAGATCATCCTGCTTTCCCGCGCGATGCATTTTGATTGAGAGCGATGAGGAGACAAGGGCGGAGCTCCTGATCCCTCTCTATGGTTATCCTCAAGGATTTCTATGGAGAAATGACCGTGGCTCCGTCCGATTCTGGAACAGGAGGGCCGCCTGACCTGTTTTACGGACAAGGCTCCGCCATCGCCTGCCGGCCGCCGGCCATCCGACTTCGCCCGACACGATCGACGAGCCGTACGTCAATCCGGACTTACGGGAGATTACCCATGCAAACGGCAATGCACACAGACGAGGTTTCCAGCGAAAGGCGCGCCCACGGGCTCGCCGCGGGCGGATCGATGCTGGAGAGCGTGGGCGGCCTGGCGGTCGTCGTGCTCGCCATCCTCGCGCTGGCGGGCGTGGCGCCCGCGATCCTCACCGCCATCGCCGGCATCGTGTTCGGCGCGTCCATGCTGGTCGAAGGATCGAGCATCTCGGGCGAATATGCCCGGCTCAGCCTGCGCGCGCCGCAGACGGCGGGACAGGCGCTCGAGATGGAGGGCGGCAGCGGGATCGAGGTGGTCGTCGGCATCGCGACGGTCGCGCTCGGCATCCTCACGCTGATCGGCATCTCGGCGTCTTCGCTGCTTCCGGTGCTGGTCATCACCGGCGGCGTCGGCCTGATCCTTTCGGCCGGCACGATGCAGCGGTTGAACGACCTCAACATGGTGGCGGGCTATCGCAGCATCGAGATGCACCATGTCAATCACGGCATGTTGACCGGCGCGGCCGCCGCGCAGACGCTGGCGGGCATCGCCGCGGCGGTGCTCGGCATCCTTTCGCTCGTCGCCATTTCCGCCGCCGGCGCGGCCGGATACGGGACGCTGCCGCAGGTAGGCATGCTGGTGCTCGGCGCGGCGATCGCGCTCAGCGGCGGCGCGATCGGCAGCAAGATGTCCCGGATCTACAGCCGGAGCTGAAGCGGGGTTCTTCGATCGCTCACCCCGTTCGCGCCGGGACTGCCGGAATCTCTTCGGGAGTCCCCGGCCGAACGGGTAGAGCGTCCGAGGCGGCGGGCGCGCTCCCGCGATCAGCGGAAGGGGCGCCCTTCCGCCCGGCGGCCGAGACGGCCGCGGCGGCAACAGTCTCCTCCTCGACCTCTTCCGCGCATTCCTCCTCGATCTTGCTGCGGACCTTCTCGATCTCGTCATCGGACATATGCTCGAGACCGATGAAATTGTTGCGCGCTTCCTTCAGCACCCGGATCACCTCGTCCAGCTTGGCCTGCATCGAGGCGGAATCGCGGTTCTGCGAGTTCTGGATCAGGAAGACCATCAGGAAGGTGACGATGGTGGTGGCCGTGTTGACGACGAGCTGCCAGGTATCGGAAAAGTGAAAAAGGGGCCCGCTGGCGCCCCAGATGATGATGAAAAGGACGGCCAGGGCGAAAGCGCCCGCGCGCCCCGCGAACGCCGCCACCTTGCTCGCGGCATGAGTGAAGAATTTTTCCACTCTCGTCTCCACCGAAGTTGATCGGGAAAGCTCAACGCGCGGGAGGGCCTTGCGGGCGCGAGCATTCCCTCGCGCCCCGTTTCGCTCTAACGGGCGGATATGGGCGGCGGCGAACCACAGGCGGCGGACGGGTTGCAGGCGGTGTTCCTCGCCAATCGCCCGGCGCTGCTGCGTTACGTGACGGCGCGCGGCGGCGCGGATGCGGCGGAGGACGTGCTCCACGATCTCTGGCTCAAGCTCGCCGACGCGCGGCCGGGGCCGGTGGGCAATCCCCTCTCCTATCTGTTCCGCGCCGCCGAGAATCTGCTGCGCGACCGGCATCGCGCCCGGCGGCAGGCGGCCTTGCGCGAGCGCGCCTGGACGGAGGCGAGCGGCCCTGCGGAGTCCGGCGTTTCCGATGCGCCCTTTGGCGAGCGGGCGCTGATCGCGCGCGAGGAGCTGGCGCGCGTCTCGGCGGCGATCGAGGCGCTCGACGAGCGCGCCCGCGCCGCCTTCCGGCTGCACCGGCTGGAGGGCATGGCCCAGCGCGCGATCGCGGCCGCGCTCGGCGTCAGCCTCAGCACCGTGGAGAGCGATCTGCGCCGCGCCTACCGCGCCGTGCTGGCCGCCAGGGAGGGCAGCAATGAGGCGTGATGCGATCGAGTCCGTCCTCATGCGGAGGCTTGGGCGATGAATGAGCGACAGGAACAGGCGCGCGAGGAGGCGATCGGCTGGGCGATGCGCGTCGCCGATCCCGATTTCGGCGACTGGACCGCGCTCACCCGCTGGCTGGAGGCCGATCCGCTCCACGCCGCCGCGTTCGACGAGGCGCTGGCGGCGGGCGACGCGGCGGACGCGGCGCTGAAGGCCGCGCCACCCGCCCTCCCCGTCGTCTCCCGCCCCGCGCGGCGGCGGATCGCGGGCGGGCTGCTCGCCGCCGCGATCGTCGGCGCGATCGGCTGGACGGCGTTCGAGCACCGGGCCGCGCCCTATACCGTGACGACCGCGCCGGGCGAGACGCGCACCATCAGCCTCGACGGCGCGACCATCGCGCTCAACGGAAGCAGCCGCATCACGCTCGATCGCCACGATCCGCGCCGGGCGACGCTGGAGAACGGCGAGGCGCTGTTCGACGTGCGCCACGATGCCGATCACCCCTTTCGCCTCACGGTGGGCGACGCGAAGCTCCAGGATGTCGGCACCCGTTTCGACGTGACGCGGGACGAGGGCGGCCTTCGCGTGGCGGTGGCCGAAGGCGCGGTGCTCTACAATCCGGACCGCGAGGCGGTGCGGATCACGGCCGGCGCGGTGCTGCGCGAGCGTCCGGGCGCGAACCAGGTGACGCTGGGGCAGATCGATCCGGCGGGAGTCGGCGGC
>DASSTK010000148.1:0-2527 GCA_035707945.1 Sphingomonas sp. | reverse complement strand
GATGACGGTCAAGAAACACCTGCGCGCGCAGGAGATCGCCGAGGCGAACCGTCTGCCGTGCATCTATCTGGTCGATTCAGGCGGCGCCAACCTGCCCCACCAGGCCGACGTCTTCCCCGATCGCGACCATTTCGGCCGCATCTTCTTCAACCAGGCCAACATGTCCGCGCAGGGCATTCCGCAGATCGCCTGCGTGATGGGAAGCTGCACGGCGGGCGGCGCCTATGTCCCCGCCATGTCCGACGAGAGCGTGATCGTGCGCGAGCAGGGCACCATCTTCCTCGCCGGGCCGCCGCTGGTGAAGGCGGCGACGGGGGAGGTGATCTCCGCCGAGGAGCTGGGCGGCGGCGATCTCCACGCGCGCAAATCCGGCGTGGTCGATCATCTCGCCGAGAATGACGAGCATGCGCTCACCATCGTGCGCGATATCGTCTCGACGCTCCCCGCCGATCGCACGCCCGACATCGCGCTCAGGGAGCCGCGCGCGCCGAAGTTCGATGCCGCCGAACTCTACGGCCTCATCCCCGAGGACGTGCGCGCGCCCTATGACGTGCATGAGGTGATCGCCCGCATCGTCGACGGGTCCGAGTTTCAGGAGTTCAAAGCGCTCTACGGCTCGACCCTGGTGTGCGGCTTCGCGCATATCTGGGGCATGCCGGTGGCGATCCTCGCCAACAACGGCGTGCTGTTCTCGGAAAGCGCGATGAAGGGCGCGCATTTCATCGAGCTCGCCTGCCAGCGGCGCATTCCTTTGCTGTTCCTCCAGAACATCTCCGGCTTCATGGTCGGCGGGAAATATGAGGCGGAAGGCATCGCCAAGCACGGCGCCAAGCTTGTGACGGCGGTGGCGACGGCCAGCGTGCCCAAGCTGACCCTGCTGATCGGCGGCAGCTTCGGCGCGGGCAATTACGGCATGTGCGGGCGCGCCTACTCGCCCCGTTTCCTGTTCACCTGGCCTAACAGCCGCATCTCCGTCATGGGCGGCGAGCAGGCGGCGAGCGTGCTGGCGACGGTGCATCGCGATGCCGAGAAGTGGACGCCAGAGGAGGCCGAAGCCTTCAAGACCCCGATCCGCCAAAAATACGAGGACGAAGGCAACCCCTGGCACGCCACGGCGAACCTGTGGGATGACGGCATCGTCGATCCGATCCAGACGCGCGATGTGCTGGGCTTGGCGCTCGCGGCGTGCCTCAATGCGCCGATCCCGGAAAGGGCGCGGTTCGGCGTGTTCCGGATGTGATGGGGTATGTCTTCCCCCGTCGCCCTGAACTTGTTTCAGGGCCCATGGTGATGCCGGGCTCGAGCCTCGAGAGGTTCGAAACCCAAGCCGATTGCGAGGTCGCCCCAATGAGGATTTTGCCGCTCAATCAGATTGAGCTTCCAGTCGCGATGCCAGCGCTTGAGCTGCTTCTCGCGGGCGATGGCGGCTTCCATGCTCTCGGCCATTTCGAAATAGGCCAAGCGTTTGACATTATATCGAGCGGTGAAGCCCGGAACGGCCCCACGCCGATGCTGATCGAGCCGCTGGATCAGATCGGAAGTGACTCCGACGTAGAGGGTTCCGCGCGGGGCGCTCGCGAGAATGTAAACGCAAGCTTGGCGATTCATAGCAAGCGCAAGGATAGGGCGCCGGCTTGGATGCTGAAACAAGTTCAGCATGACGAGGGAAGGAAACTCCGCCCATGATCCGCTCCCTCCTCATCGCCAATCGCGGCGAGATCGCGTGCCGGGTCATCCGCACGGCGCGGCGGCTCGGCATCCGGACGGTCGCGGTCTATTCCGAGGCGGACGCGAACGCTCTCCACGTCCGGCAGGCGGACGAGGCCGTCTTGATCGGGCCGGCGCCGGCGCGGGAGAGCTATCTGCGCGGCGACAGGATCATCGCCGCGGCGAAAGAAACGGGCGCGGAGGCGATCCATCCGGGCTACGGCTTCCTCTCCGAGAATGCCGATTTCGCGCAGGCCGTGATCGACGCCGGGCTGATCTGGGTCGGGCCGAAGCCCGCCAGCATCCGCGCGATGGGCCTCAAGGACGCCGCCAAGAAGCTGATGCAGGAGGCGGGGGTTCCCACCACGCCGGGCTATCTCGGCGAGGACCAGGCGCCCGATCGGCTCCAGGCCGAGGCGGACGCGATCGGTTATCCGGTGCTGATCAAGGCGGTGGCCGGCGGCGGCGGCAAGGGGATGCGGAGGGTGGACCGCGCCGAGGACTTCCAGGACGCGCTCGCCTCCTGTCGGCGCGAAGCGGCCTCCTCCTTCGGCGACGATCGGGTGCTGATCGAGAAATATATCCTCTCTCCCCGCCACATCGAGGTGCAGGTCTTCGGGGATGAACAGGGCAACATCGTCCACCTGTTCGAGCGCGATTGCTCGCTCCAGCGCCGCCACCAGAAAGTCATCGAGGAAGCCCCCGCGCCCGGCATGGACCCACGCACGCGGGAAGAAGTCTGCGCCGCCGCCGTCAAAGCCGCGAAAGCCGTCGACTATGAAGGCGCCGGCACGATCGAGTTCATCGCCGACGCCTCGGA
>DASSTK010000147.1:0-3555 GCA_035707945.1 Sphingomonas sp. | reverse complement strand
CTTCGGCATAGTCATTCTGCTGGTCCGGCGACTTTGGCCTTTCGTGCTGGCCTGCCTGCTGCTGTGCCTTGTCGGAGCCGCGGCGATATTCGGATGGGCCCCCGCCATCATGGATTCGACCTATGATTATGGCTTCGCACGCGGCCTCTATGGCTTTTTCCTCGGTTGCCTGATCTATCTCCTGTTGATGCGGCGGCCCGACTGGCGCGTTCCGGGTGGCACCATCGCCGAACTGATCGTGCTGATGGCGATCGCATGGTTTCTGTCCCATGTGGGCCGCGGTTACGCGTCCATGGCTGCTACGCCGTTGTTCGCGTTGGCGGTGTGGGTGTTCGCACAGGAGCCGGGCTGGGTTTCGGCCGCGCTGCGGTCGAGAGTGGGACGGGCGCTCGGCCGCTGGTCCTATTCGATCTACATGTGGCATTTCGTCATTATCGTGGGGTTGTTCGGCGCCTTTAAATATCTCGCGGGACGCACCCATTCCATTCGGATACTCGACCTGCCTCGGGTGACAGACGGGAAACCGCTGCTCGGCGTGTCGTTCGGCTCCTTATGGATCGGCGATCTCCTGGCGATCCTGTTCCTGCTTCTGGTGATCGCGGTCGCTGCAGCGAGCTACGCTCTCATCGAGCGGCCGGGAATCAGGGCGTTCGGCAGGCTTGCGCGAAGGATGAAGCGATCGGCGTCGCTGCCCGAAGCGCCAGGCGAGGGGCGGATCGCCTGACAAAGGATTGGGCAAGGGAACTGCTTTGAAGATACTTCGCATCATCGCCTCCATCGACCGCGCCTATGGCGGCCCCGCCGAGGGAATATTGCGCACGGGCCAGGTCTTGCAGACGATGGGAATCGGTCAGGAGATCGCGACGCTCGATGCTCCCGGCTCGCCTTGTCTTGCGGACATCGCCGCCACGGTCCATCCTCTCGGTGAGCCGGACGGCCCGCTCGCGGCTCCGGACGACCGCAAGCCCGAGGGGCGCCTGCCTAACCCGGCCCGGCGCTATTTCTACGCGCCGCGCGCCGTGCCCTGGCTCGAAGCGCATATCGGTGATTATGACGCGGTGATCGTCTCCGGCTTGTGGAACTATGCGACGATGGCGGCGCGCCGCGCGCTTGTGGGCGGCCGGGTTCCCTATGTCGTCTTTGCTCACGGCATGCTCGATCCCTGGTTCCGGCGCGCCTATCCCCTCAAAGGCTTGGTCAAGCAGATGTCCTGGCTGGTGAATGAAGGCCCGCTTCTCAACAATGCAACGGCGGTGCTGTTCACCAGCGAGGAGGAGCGGGTGCAGGCGCACCGCGTCTTCCGCCCCTATCGGCTCAAGGAAAGGGTGGTGCGCTACGGCACGGCGGATGTGGCGGGCGATGCCGCCGCGCAGATCGCGGCTTTCCGCGAGGCCGCCCCGGCATTGGGTGAGCGGCGCTTCCTGCTCTTTCTGGGGCGTATTCACCAGAAGAAGGGGTGCGATCTGCTGATCGACGCCTTCGCCAACCAGGCGGGACGCGATCCGGGGCTCGATCTCGTGATCGCCGGCCCCGATCATGTCGGCTGGCGGCCGGCGCTCGAGGAGCGGGCGCGCCGGCTGGGCGTATCCGATCGCATCCACTGGCCGGGCATGCTCTCCGGAGATCGCAAATGGGGAGCTTTCCGCGCCTGCGAGGCGATGATACTGCCGTCGCACCAGGAGAATTTCGGCATCGTCGTCGCCGAGGCGATGGCCTGCGAGAAGCCGGTGCTGGTGAGCGACAAGGTGAATATCTGGCGGGAGGTGGCGGGCGCCGGGGCCGGGCTGGTCGCCCCCGACGACGCCGCGGGCGCGGAGGCTCTGATCGCGGGCTTCCTTGACCTCACGCCGGACGAGCGAAAGGATATGGCGAAACGCGCGCGCGCATGCTTCCTCGATCGATTCGAGGTGCAAGGCGCGGCGCGCGATCTCGCCGCTGTCCTCACCGAAGCGGTCGAGGGACATGTCTCGGGAGGGGCGGGCCAGCTTACGGAATGCAGGCGCAGGAGCGTGGATCAACGATGACGGCAACGGATGTGGCGGGAAATCTTGGCGCGGACCCGTCGAACCGCGCTTCTCCTGCCTCGGGATGCTCGATCGCCGTCGTCATCCTCACCTTCGACGAGGCGCTGCACATCCGGCGCGCCATCGAAAGCGTGCGCTCCTTCGCCGGGGATATATTGGTGGTCGACTCCCATTCGACGGACGCCACCGTCGCTCTGGCGGAGGCGGCCGGGGCGCGGGTTCTCCAGCATCGATTCGTCAATCAGGCCCGGCAATTCCAATGGGCGATGGACCATGGGGACATCACCGCCGATTGGGTGCTGCGGCTGGATGCGGACGAGGTGATCGAGCCGGACCTGCAGCGCGCCCTGATCGAGAAGCTGCCCTCGCTTCCGGCCGACGTGTCCGGCGTGAACTTCGCGCGGAAGCACATCTTCATGGGGCGCTGGGTGCGCCGCGGCGGCCGCTATCCCCTTTATCTGCTTCGGCTATGGCGGAACGGCCTGGGCCGGGTGGAGGATCGCTGGATGGACGAGCATGTCGTCATCTCCTCCGGCCGCACCATCATCCTCAAGGGCGGGTTCGCCGATATCAACCTCAAGGATCTGACCGCCTTCACGGACAAGCACAACAGCTACGCCACGCGCGAGGCGATCGAGGTGCTAAGCAGGCGATATGGCCTGCTGGAGAGAGATGGCGCGCTGTCGTCGCGCAGCAACTCCCGCCAGGCGGCGACGAAGCGCAGGATCAAGGAAAAGCTCTATAACGCGCTGCCGCTCTGGGCGGGGCCGCTCGGCTATTTCCTCTATCGCTACATCATTCAACTCGGTTTTCTCGATGGGCGCGAGGGGCTGATCTATCATGTTCTCCAAGGGTTCTGGTATCGCTTCCTCGTCGCCGCCAAAATCGAGGAGTTTGACCGCGTGCTGCGAAAATGCCCGGACAGACCGGCGAAGATCGAAGCGCTGTCCCGAATGAGCGGTTATGATCTGTCAGCCCAGGACGGCGAGTAGAAGCCGATGACGATCCTGGATGCGGGCAAGATGGATTCGCTGCATGGCGGAGCGAGCTTTTCCCTCCGCAACCGCCTCTACAGGGCGGCATGGCGGGTGGCGTGGCGCCTGCTCGCTTCGTGGACGCCGCCTCCGTTTCGGGGTTGGCGGCGTTTGATCCTGCGCCTGTTCGGCGCCCAGGTCGCGCCGACCGCCACTGTTTACGGCAGCGCCCGCATATGGTCGCCGGCCAACTTCACGATCGGGGATCATGCCTGCGTCGGGCCGCGCGCGCTGGTTTATTCGATGGCCCGGATCACGCTGGCTCCCTACGCGCTCATATCGCAGGACGCGAAGCTCTGCGCCGGAACCCACGCGATCGAGGATGCAAACTTCCAGTTGCAGGCCTTTCCCATCACGATCGGCTATCGCGCGTGGATCGCCGCCGAAGCCTTCGTGGGGCCGGGTGTGCATGTCGGTGACGGCGCGGTTCTCGGCGCGCGCGGCTGCGCGTTCCGCGATCTGGAGGCATGGACGGTCTATGCAGGAAATCCTGCCCG
>DASSTK010000146.1:0-3106 GCA_035707945.1 Sphingomonas sp. | reverse complement strand
GGCTGATCGAAAAGCTGAACCGGCGACGGTGATGAATGCAATTCACCTGGCGCGGGCGACGCCAGGCTGATCCGATCCCGCCCATCCAGCTTGGACTGGTAGAGCGCCCGGTCGGCGCGGGCGAGGAGATCGGCGAGGGTGTCGAAACGGCTTTCCATCGTCGCCACCCCGAAGCTGGCGGTGATGCCGCCCTCCGGCGAGAAATAGTCCGAGCCCGCCGCGATCGTCGAACGCAGCCGCTCCATCGCGTCCATCGCCTCGCGGCCAAGCGCGCCCGGCAGCACGAAGGCGAATTCCTCGCCGCCTAATCGGCCGAACAGGTCGCCCTGCCGCACCGCCGCGCTCGCCACCTGCGCGAAGCGCTGGAGCACCTGATCGCCGGTGGCGTGGCCGAAGCGGTCGTTGATGGTCTTGAAGCGATCGAGATCGGCGACCACCACCGAAAGCGGTCTGCTATTCCGTTGGCAGTAGGCGAGCAGCGGGATCGCCGCCTGCTCGAAGCCGCGCCGGTTGAGCACGCCGGTCAACGGATCACTGGCGGCGAGTTGACGCATCCCCTCGGCCAGATCGGAAGCGAGCAGGAACATCGCGAACAGCCCCACCCCGAACAGGCCGGTGGGCACGCCCAGGAAAACAAGCGTTCGATAGAGATCGCCATCAGGATCGATATGGAGCCGAGGGCCAAGAATTGCGAGAACCGCAAGTCCCACCGCATAGGCCGCGAATACGACCAGAGCCCAGAAAGCCGCGCCGCCCGATTTGCGCAGCGACTGATCGGAGGAATGGGTGAGCGCGTGCGCGCCGGTCAGCAGCATGGCGGCGCAGAACAGCAGCACCAGCCAGCGCATCGCGTTTACACCCGTTGGAGCGAACAGACCGGCGATGACGAAAGCCATCGTCACCCCCGCCACCGTGCCAAAGGCGTCCAACCGAAGCCTGAGACCTGCGCGGCGGCGAAAACCGAGCGCGATCAGCACGAAGCTGGCGATCGAACAAACGCCGGAGATAAGCGCCAGCACGTCATCGGCCGGCAGCAACCAGACGCGAACGAGATTGGACGCCCAGTTCGCCGCCGACAATCCGTAGGCGAGCGCCCACAAGGCTGCGTGCGCCTGTCGTCCGAATCGCCGCCACGCCACCGCGAGCGCGACGCAAAGCAGCGCGCTGGTGGAGGCCAGACTGAACAGGATGATCGCCGCTGCGTCCATGCCGCCCCTCTGCGCCCGGAGCGGTGAAAAAATCGCTAAATGTTCGGCGGCGCCTGCCGTTAGGCGTCAGGCGAGAAAATCGGCCATGGCGCGCCCGAGCTCGGGCCGCGTGACCGCGCTCATGTGATTGCCGGGAACGACAGCGTGGATGCCGTGGGGCAGCAGATCGGCCAGAGCCTCGGCCGAGCCGTTGTCGTCATCCTCCGCGCCGGCGACCACCAGCGTCGGCGTTTCGATCGCCGCCACCGTATCGCGCGGGGTGTCGACGAAAGTGTCGAGCACATGGAGCAGCGCGACCGGATCGCCCGCCACCGTCTTCAGGAACGCCTCGGTCATCCATTCGGCCGTTCCGCGCTTGAAGCTGCCGAGGTTGGTGAGCACCCGACGGAAATATTCCCCCCGCCCGGCCGTGTTCAGGATGCCGTCCAGCCCCATGCCGGCGACGATCGCGCGGCCCGGCTTCGCCCCCATCGCCAGCATCCGCATCGTCGTCCGCCCGCCCAGCGAATAGCCGCCGAGATCATAATCGGTGAGGCCCAGATGCTCGATCAGCGCGAAGCCGTCCTCGGCCAGCACATCGGGCGGATAGGCGGCGGGATCGTGCGGGCGCGCGCTGTCCCCGTGGCCGCGCAGGTCCGGCATGACGACGCGGCGGCCGAGCGCGACGATCTTCGCCGCGTGGCCGTAGCGGATCCAGTTCACATAAGCGGTGGAGAAATAGCCGTGGATCAGCACCACCGGCCGCCCCTCCCCCGTTTCGCGATAGACCAGCTCCGCGCCGTCGCGGCCCCGGAAACCGTGGGTAGGGAGATCAGTCGGGGAGTTTACCAACGGCCTTCATCCAGCGGTCCACGGCGGGCGCATGTTCATCCAGGCGCTTGCCGGATAAATGGGAGACGTCCATCCAGGCCTCCAGCGCCGTCTCGATCGAGAAGTTGGAGGTCGGGCGGAAGCGGGCGGGATCGTCGAACGAGCCGACCGTCAGGTCCATATTCTCACCGTCCAGGAATTGGAAGCCGAGCGGCGTGCCGCAGGCCGCGCAGAAAGGCCGCCGCGCGATCGGTGAGGATGGATACCAATCCGGCTCGCTTGCCGTCCATGTCACGTCGGCGGCGCGGACATTCTTGAAGGCGATCGCAACCCCGCCGGTGGCGCGCCGGCAATAATTGCAATGGCAGAGATAGGCCTCGTCGTCCGCGATCCGCGCTTCGTAACGCACGCGGCGGCATAGGCAGCCTCCGGTCACGACCTCGCTCATAGCGTCCTGCTCCTGCCACTGATTTTCCCGTTCGTCCCGAGCGAAGTCGAGGGATGTGCCGCAAGCGAGCCGCCCGGATCATGTGCCTCGATTTCATATTGCGTACGAACGGAGCTTATCTTTCCTTGAGCCCGTTCTACTCCGCCGATACGCCCGCGCAATGACCGACCCGCTCCGCATCCGCTCCGTCGCTCGCGAGGATCATGACCGCTGGCTGCCGCTATGGGAGGGCTATAACGCCTTCTACGGCCGCTCCGGCCCGACCGCGCTCGATCCCGAGATCAGCAGCACCACCTGGGCGCGCTTCTTCGACGCCTATGAGCCGGTTCATGCGCTGGTCGCCGAGCGCGACGGCGAGCTGATCGGCCTCGCCCACTATTTATTCCACCGCAGCACCACCGCGATCGCGCCGCTCTGCTATCTCCAGGACCTGTTCACGAACGAAGCGGCCCGCGGTCGGGGCGTGGGCCGCGCGTTGATCGAGGCGGTCTATGAGCGCGCGCGGAACGCAGGCTGCCCCCGCGTCTATTGGCAGACGCACGAGACCAACCATATGGCGATGGCGCTCTACGACCGCCTGGCTGAGCGTTCGGGTTTTCTGGTGTACCGAAGAATATTCTAAGCTCCGTCGCCCCTGCGA
>DASSTK010000145.1:0-3830 GCA_035707945.1 Sphingomonas sp. | reverse complement strand
GAGCATGCCGCCTGGGCGATGGCGGACCTTGGCATCCGCGCGGTGATCGCCCCGAGCTTTTCGGACATCCACGCAGGCAACGCCTTCAAGAACGGCATTTTGACGGTGGCGCTGCCGCAGGAGCAGGTCGATCGGCTGCTGGAGGTGGCGCGGGAGCATCCGATCACCATCGATCTCGAGCATCAGACGGTGACGACCCCCTTTCAGGACCGCTTCCGTTTCGAGATCGATCCCTTCCGCAAGCATTGCCTGCTGAACGGCCTCGACGAGATCGGCATCACGCTCGCCGAGGAAGGCGCGATCGCCGCGCACGAGGCGCGGATGGCGGCGGAGAAGCCCTGGGTGCCCGGCGCGGCGGCGGCCTGAGACAACGCCCGAACAGGGTCTCCGGGCCGTTAACCATTTTTTGGGACTGTTTCTGCGAACCTGGCCTCAATGCAGGGGACCATTCGCACATGGCTACCAGTCTCAAATCCGCCCGTTTGCTGATCGAGAGCCGCCTCGTCGAGGCGATCGCGGGCAATTCCGACGCGCTCTTCGATCTCGGCATCGCCTGCTCGACCGGCATGGACGGGCAGGAGATCGATCTGATTGCCGCGCATAAATGGTTCAACCTCGCCGCGCTCTCCGGTTCGGCCGAAGCGCAGGAGATGCGCGCCGAGATCGCCGAGGAGATGACCGCGCGCGAGATCGTCGAAGCCCAGCGTCAGGCCCGCGCGTGGCTGGCGCTGAACCAGAGGCGGGCGGCCTGACCTACCGCAGCACGAACGGATGTTAAGGTTTAACCCTCCCTCCTGAACGGCGCCATTTCGTCCAGCATCGCGATCTCCTGCTCCATCGCCGCGCGCTCCCGCGTCAGGAAATCGGCCACCGCCGCGCGGAAGCCCGTGTGCGGGATGAAATGCGCGGACCATGTCGGCACGGGCCGATAGCCGCGCGCCAGCTTATGCTCGCCCTGCGCGCCCGCCTCGACGCGGGCGAGGCCGCGTGCGATCGCCTGCTCGATCGCCTGATAATAGCAGAGCTCGAAATGGAGGAAGGGGACCTCCTCCGTGCAACCCCAATAGCGGCCGTAGAGCGCATCCGCGCCGATCAGGTTGAGCGCGCCCGCGATCGGCCGCCCCTGCCGGCAGGCGAGGATCAGCAGCACCTTCTCCCCCATCCGCTCGCCGAGCAGGGTGAAGAAGCGCCGGGTGAGATAGGGCCGGCCCCATTTGCGGCTGCCGGTATCCTGATAGAAGCGCCAGAAGGCGTCCCACTCCGCCTCGCCGATCGTGTCACCGGTGAGCACGCGGATTTCCAGCCCGGCCTGCGCCGCCGCGCGCTCCTTCACGATCGCCTTGCGCTTGCGGGAGGAAAGAGCGGCGAGGAAATCGGCGAAATCGCGATAGCCCTCATTACGCCAGTGGAACTGGCTGCCGACCCGGATCATCCAGCCCGCCGCCTCGAACAGCGCCACCTGCTCCGGCGCGACGAAGGTGGCGTGGGCGGAGGAGAGATCATGCTCCTTGACCATCGCCTCCGCCGCCGCGATGAGCGCGGGCGCGACCGTCTCGTCCCGCAGCAGCAGGCGCGGGCCCGGAACCGGCGTGAAGGGGGCCGCGATCTGGAGCTTGGGATAATAGCGGCCTCCTGCCCGCTCCCATGCATCGGCCCAGGCGTGATCGAAGACATATTCGCCCTGGCTGTGGCTCTTGGCGTAAGCGGGAAGGATGCCGGCGGGCCTGCCGTCCGCGCCGTCCACCGCGATCGGCACGGGCTGCCAGCCCGCGCGCGCAGTGGCGCTCCCCGAATCCTCCAGCGCGGAGAGGAAGGCGTGGCCGACAAAGGGATTGTCTTTTCCTGCGCAGGCGTCCCACTCTTCCGCGCCGAACGCGCCGACTCCGCCGGCTACGCGCGCCGTGACCGGGCCGCTCATCGAGCGGGCGCGCGCTCGAAGGTCGGGATCGCGTCGCAGTTCGCCGCGCAGCGGCGATCGGCCTCGGTCCGCACCGTCCACGTCACCAGCGGCAGCCCCTTGCGATGGAGCGCGGCCGGAAGCGCGGAGGCGAGATAGCGCACGTCATAGGCCAGGAAATCGGGTCGCGCGCGCCAAACCGCAAGGCGGCGGCGGACCGCGTCGCGGATCGGCCGATCGCGATCTTCGCTCATCACCAGCCCGCGCGGCACGCGCGGCGCGTGGACGCCGAACCAGCGCGACACCTCCGGGTTGAAACCCATCACCGCCGCCGGCCCGCGATAGCCTTCGATCGCGCGGCGCACGGCGAGGCAGATGGCGGCGTGCGCGCGCGTATCGGTCTTGATCTCGATCAGCAGGGCCGCGCGCCCGGCGATCAGCGCGAGCAGGCCGGCGAGCGTGGGGATGCGCTCGTCCGTGCCGGAGAGGCGAAGCGCGGCGATCTCCACGTCGCCCATATGATCGATCCGGCGCGGATCGCCGCACAGGCGCTCGGCATCGGCGTCGTGGATGACATGCGGCGTGCCGTCGCGGCTCAGCCGCACGTCGCATTCGATGCCGTGGCCTTGCGCGATCGCAGCCGCGGCGGCGGCGAGGCTGTTCTCGGGCGCGCCCGGCCCCCACAGACCGCGATGCGCGAAATCGCTGACATAGGAGAAGAAGGCGATCCGGCGCGGCTCCGGGGCCGGCGCCAGCCGCGCGTCAAGCGCCGCGAACGGCGACGATCGCATCCACTTCCACCGCCGCATCGAGCGGCAGCACCGGCGTCGCCACCGCCGAGCGGGCGTGCCGCCCCGCTTCCCCGAACAGCGCGACCATCAGTTCGGACGCGCCATTGGCGACCTTGGGCTGATCGATGAAATCCGGGGCGGACGCGACGAACGCGCCGAGCTTGACGATCCGCTCCACCCGATCGAGCGAGCCGCCGAGCGCGGCCTTGATCTGCGCCACCAGCATCAGCGCGCACCGCTTCGCCGCCTCCTGCCCCCGCGCGATATCGTCCGGCCCGTTGAGACGGCCGGTCATCAGCTTGCCCGCCTCGTCGAAAGGAAGCTGGCCGGAGACATGGAGCAGCCCGCCCGCCTCGACCGCCGGCACATAAGCCGCGACCGGCGCGGCGGCGGCGGGAAGAGTGAGCCCAAGCTCGGCAAGGCGCGCGTCGATGGTCATGGAGTCTCGTCAATGATAGGATCGTCCGTTCGCCCTGAGGAGCCATTGAGCTTGTCGAAATGGCGTCTCGAAGGGCCCGTCGAGACGGGGCTTCGGCTTCGCTCAGCCCCTCCTCAGGGCGAACGGGTCTGATAGGAAGCCGCTCTAAGCCGCGCCCGAGGCCCCGGTCAAGGCCGGAGCGGGGCCCTGGGCGAAGCGGTCAAGGATCCAGTCCGCCGCCTCGCGCCAGTCGTCGATCCGCGCGTGGGCGGCGGGGGCCTTGCCGCGATGGCCAGCGACGAGCGGCTCGGCGATCATGTGCAGCCGCCACACCTCCGGCGCGGCTTTCGCCACCGAAGCGTGCTGGTGCGCGAGATCGTCGACGAACACCGCCGCGCTCGGCCGATATTCGGCGATCAGCTCCGCCAACCGCCGACCTTTGCCTCCCTGGTTGCACTCGACCCTGTGGCGAATCCCGTGGCGCGCGAGCTGCTCCATGCGCGGGGCCTGGCGGTGATGGCCGAGATTGGTGAGGATCACGATATCGGCCCGCTCGCCGATCCGCTCCAGCGCCTCCAGCGCGCCGGGAACCAGCGTCTGCCGCCGCATCTCGGTATCGAAGAAGGCGTCGAGATAGGGCCAGACCTGCTCGGGCGGCACCACTTCGCCGGTTTCGCGGCGCACCAGCGCCTCGCCCCAATCCTCCTCGTGAATGGCGAAGTCG
>DASSTK010000144.1:0-3116 GCA_035707945.1 Sphingomonas sp. | reverse complement strand
GACCGGCGCGCTGGTGTGGATCACCGAATATTACACCGGCACCAACTATCGGCCGGTGAAGTCGATCGCCTTCGCCTCGCGCACCGGCCACGGCACCAACGTCATCCAGGGCCTGGCCGTCAGCCTCGAGGCGACGGCGCTGCCGACGTTGGCGATCGTCATCGCGGTGATCGTCTCCTTCCAGATCGCCGGCATCCTCGGCATCGCCTTCGCCGCGACTTCGATGCTGGCGCTCGCCGGCATGGTGGTGGCGCTCGACGCCTACGGCCCGGTGACGGACAACGCCGGCGGCATCGCCGAGATGGCGGGGCTGGAGGCGGACGTGCGCGGGCGCACCGACGCTCTCGACGCGGTGGGCAACACCACCAAGGCCGTGACCAAGGGCTATGCGATCGGCTCCGCCGCGCTCGCCGCGCTGGTGCTGTTCGGGGCCTATCACACCGATCTCACCAGCTTCTTCCCTGGCCTGACGGTCGATTTCACGCTGGCCAATCCCTACGTCATCGTCGGCCTGCTGCTGGGCGCGCTGCTTCCCTATCTGTTCGGCGCGTTCGGCATGACCGCGGTGGGCCGCGCCGCCGGTGCGGTGGTCGAGGAGGTTCGCGCGCAGTTCCGCGACAATCCCGGCATCATGGAGGGAACGGCGCGACCCAATTACGCCCGCACCGTCGATCTCGTGACCCGCGCCGCGATCCGCGAGATGATCGTGCCGAGCCTGCTGCCGGTGCTCACCCCCATCGTCGTCTATTTCATCATCTCGGCGGTGGCGGGGCGTGAGAGCGGCTTCGCGGCGCTGGGCGCGCTGCTGCTCGGCGTCATCGTATCGGGCCTGTTCGTCGCCATCTCGATGACCTCGGGCGGCGGCGCGTGGGACAACGCCAAGAAATATATCGAGGACGGCAACCACGGCGGCAAGGGATCGGAAGCCCACAAGGCGGCCGTGACCGGCGACACGGTGGGCGATCCCTACAAGGATACCGCCGGGCCGGCGGTCAATCCGATGATCAAGATCACCAACATCGTGGCGCTGCTGCTGCTGGCCGCGCTGGCGCACGGGTGATTGAAGAATTGTGTTTTAAATCTGACCCGTTCGCCCTGAGGAAGGGCTGAGCTTGTCGAAGACCCGTCTCGAAGGGCGCTCACGGCAGGCCCTTCGAGACGCCATTTCGACTTCGCTCAATGGCTCCTCAGGGCGAACGGCAACGAGTGCACGACGCTAATCCTCCCCAAGCAAGCTTGGGGAGGATTTATTTGACGAACTCTCTTACGAACTCGCTCGCCGGGCGCGCCTCGATCGCGGCGGGCGTGTCATATTGCTCGATGCGGCCGTCGGAGAGGATCGCCACCTTGTCGGCGAGCGCGAAAGCCTCCTCGCGATCGTGGGTGACGAAGATCGAGGTGAGGCCCACCCGATCGTGAATCTCACGCAGCGCGCCGCGCAGCTCGCGCCGCACCTTGGCGTCGAGCGCGCCGAACGGCTCGTCGAGCAGCAAGATGCTGGGATCGCGCGCCAGCGCCCGGGCGAGCGCGACGCGCTGGCGCTGACCGCCGGATAGCTGCGCGGGATAGCGGCCGCCCAGCCCGGGAAGCCGGACCAGGGCGAGCAACTCCTCCACCCGCGCCGCGATCGCCTTACGGCGGGGGCGCTGCCGCCACTTCATCACCCTGAGCCCGAAGGCGATATTGTCCGCCACCGTCATGTGGCGGAACAGCGCGTAATGCTGGAACACGAAGCCGATGCCGCGATCCTTGGCCGGCCGATCGGTGACATCCTCGCCGCCGAACAGGATATGCCCTGAATCCGCCGTCTCCAGCCCGGCGATGATGCGGAGCAAAGTCGTCTTGCCCGATCCCGAGGGGCCGAGCAGCGCCACGAAGGCGCGATCCTCAACGGCGAGGCTGACGCCGTTCAGCGCCGAACTCGTGCCGAAATGCTTGGCCACATTGTCGATGGTGATGGTCATGTCGCCTCAATGTCCGGCGGCGGCGATGGCGTCGCGGTGTCGCCATTCGAGGAAGGCCTTGGCGGCGAGCGTCAGCAGCCCCAGACAGGCGAGCAGCGAGGCGACCGCGAAGGCGCCGGTGAAATCATATTCATTGTAAAGCGCCTCGACCTCCAGCGGCACGGTGTTGGTGACGCCCCGGATATGGCCGGAGACGACCGACACCGCGCCGAACTCCCCCATCGCGCGCGCGTTGGTCAAGAGCACGCCGTAGAGCAGGCCCCAGCGGATATTGGGGAGGGTGACATGCCAGAAGGTCTGGAAGCCGCTCGCGCCCAAGGTGACGGCCGCCTCCTCCTCGGCGCGGCCCTGCGCCGTCATCAACGGGATCAGCTCGCGCGCGACATAGGGGAAGGTGACGAGCGCGGTCGCCAGGAACATGCCGGGCACCGCGAACAGGATGCGGACGCCGTGCGCCATCAGCCAGGGCCCGAACCAGCCCTGCGATCCGAACAGCAGCACATACATCAGGCCCGCCACCACCGGCGAGATGGAGAAGGGCAGGTCTATGAAGCTCACCAGCAGGCTCCGCCCGCGGAAATCATGCTTGGCGATCAGCCAGGCGGCGGCCATCCCGAAGACAAGGTTGAAGGGCACCACCAGCACCGCGATCAGCAGGGTCAGGCGGATGGCGGAGAGCGCGTCCGGATCGGTGACGGCGGCGGCGAAGGCGTGCAGCCCGTGCGCGAAGGCCTGGCGGAACACCATCAGCAGCGGCAGCAGGATAACGAGGCCGAGCCAGCCCAACGCCAGCGCGATCAGCAGGACGCGGACGGCCTTCGGCTCTCCGGTCGCGCGGCTCATGCCCGCCCCAGCCTTTTGCGCTCGCGGCCCTGGATCAGATTGATGACCGCCAGCATCCCGAAGGAGACGACCAGCAGCACCGCCGCGATCGCCGTCGCCCCCGCATAATCATATTGTTCGAGCTGGGTGACGATCAGCAGCGGCGCGATCTCGCTGCGGAAAGGCATGTTACCGGCGATGAAGATCACCGAACCATATTCGCCCACGCCGCGCGCGAAGGCGAGCGCGAAGCCGGTGGTGAGCGCGGGCGCGATCTCCGGCAGCAGCACGCGGCGGAAGGTGGCGAGCCGCCCCGCCCCCAGGGTCGCC
>DASSTK010000143.1:0-18740 GCA_035707945.1 Sphingomonas sp. | reverse complement strand
GCAGCTTGCGCCGCCCTGGACGACCGACTGGATCAGCGACGAGGGCCGCGCCAGGCTCAAGGCCTACGGCATCGCCCCGCCGCCGAAAGGCGCCGCAGCCCGCTCGCTCAAGGTCGACGAGCCGGCCGAATGCCCCCGCTGCGGATCGACGCACACGCAGGAGGTCAGCCGCTTCGGCTCGACGCCCTGCAAGGCGCTGTGGCGCTGCCTCGATTGCCACGAGCCGTTCGACCGTTTCAAATGCCACTAGCCTCATTCTCCTCCGTTCGCGCCGAGCGAAGTCGAGGCGCGTGTCCCAAGCGATTCGCCCGGATCACATCCCTCGACTTCGCTCGGGACGAATGGGGGGACGTGTTTCAGAAAAACCAGGAGCCTCCGTGTCCGCCGGTTTCCATCCGCTGAGGATCGTCGACGTTCGCCGCGAGACCGATGATTCGGTTTCGCTCCGCTTCGAGCTGCCCGAGGCGCTGGCTGAGCATTTCCGCTTCAAGCCGGGCCAGCACCTCACCGTGCGCGGCACGATCGGCGGCGAGGAGGTGCGGCGCAACTATTCGATCTGCACTGCCCCGCACGAACAGGAGTTGCGCGTCGCGATCAAGCGCATCGGCGGCGGCCTTTTCTCCAACTGGGCGAACGAGACGCTCAAGCCCGGCGATATGCTGGAGGTGATGCCCCCACACGGCAGCTTCACCTGGGCGTTCGATCCGGATCGCGAAGCGGTCTATGCCGGATTCGCGGGCGGATCGGGAATCACGCCGATCCTCTCGCTGATGAAGACGGCTCTCTCGGCCGAGCCCAGGAGCCGTTTCGTGCTGCTCTACGGCAACCGCGCCTCCAACTCGATCATGTTCCTGGAGGAGCTGGCGGCGCTCAAGGACCACTATCTCGACCGGCTGGAAATCTACCATTTCCTCGAGGACGAGGAGGAGGATGTCGATCTGTTCAACGGCCGCCTCGACGCCGCCAAGATCGCCGAGGTGCTGCCCGCTCTGGTCGATCCGCAGGCCATCGACGCCGCTTTCATCTGCGGACCCGGCCCGATGATGGACGCGGTGGAGCAGGGATTGACCGCCGCCGGGGTTCCCGCCGAACGCATCCTGATCGAGCGCTTCACCGTCGGCCGCATGTCCGAGGCGCAGGCGGCCGCGGCGCGCGATCTGGAACGCGAGGCGGCGGGGCGCAAGGTGCAGGTGACGCTGGAAGGCCGCAAGCGCACGCTCGCCTTCGATGCGGACAAGGGCAGCATCCTCGAGAACGCCCGCACCGCCGGTCTCCCCGCACCGTTCGCCTGCAAGGCGGGCGTATGCGCCACCTGCCGGGCGAAGCTGGTGCGAGGCGAGGTGAAGATGAAGGCGAATTACGGGCTCAGCCCCGAGGAGCTGGAGCAGGGTTATGTGCTCACCTGCCAGGCGGTGCCGATGAGCGACGACGTGGTGCTCGATTACGACGCCTGAGCTTCGGGACGAGGTGCGCGTGGAGCATCAGGAAACCCGTCAGAAACTCGGCTGGTTGGGGCCGTCCGCGGGGAAGTGAATGCCGCATTCCACCTTCTCCCAGCCCCGCCAGCGGCCGGCCCGCGGGTCTTCGCCGGGGCGGACGACGCTGGTGCAGGGCGAGCAGCCGATCGAGAGATAGCCGTTCGCCTCCAGCGGGTGACGGGGCAGATCATGCGCCGCGAAATAGCGATCGAGATCGGGCTTGGCCCAGCCGGCGAGCGGGTTGACCTTGAGTCGCCCGGTCGCATCGGCGGTGTCGAGCTCGAAGGCGGGGAGGCCCGCGCGCGTGGCGGCCTGAAAGCCTTTGCGGCCGGTGATGCTGGCGTCGAAGCCGTCGAGCGCGCGCGCCAGCGGCTCCACCTTGCGGATCTCGCAGCAACCGTCCGGATCATAGGACCAGCGCAGGCCGGTCGCGTCGCGCTCGGCGAGCCGCGCCTCGTCGGGGCGGATCACGCGCAGATCGGTGAGGCCCAACCGCTCGATCAGTTCGTCCCGATAGGCGAGCGTCTCGGGGAAATGCTTGAGCGTTTCGAGGAAGATCACCGGCGTTGCCGGATCAATGGCGGCGACGAGGTGGAGCAGCACCGCCGATTCCGTCCCGAAGGAGGAGACGACCGCCACCCGGCCCGCCGCGCCCTCGGTCAGCACGGCGCGCAGCAACGCCTCCGGCCCCGCTTCGGCGAAGCGGGTGTTGAGCCGGATCGCATCCGCCGCCGTGAAGCGGGGAGCGGTGTCGATCATGTCGCGTGGGCGCGGGCTAAAGCCCATGCCGCAGCGCCCAGACCGGAACCGCCGGATCGGCGGCATGCTGGTAAACGAAGGCGAAGCGATTGAGGGCGCGTTCGACCGCCTGCTCGTCCAGCGGCTGATCCGGCGCAAAGGCGTCGAAGCCGCAGCGGCGCATGAACAGGATCTGGTCGACCAGCACGTCGCCCGCCGCGCGCAGCTCGCCGGTGTAGCCCGCCTCGCGCAGGATGCGCGCGGAGGAATAGCCGCGGCCGTCGCGGAAACGCGGGAAATCCACCTCGATCAGCGCCAGTCGATCGAGATAGGGGATGAGCGCGCGCGCATCCTCGCCCGCCTCGAGCCGCACGGCGCTGGCGTCCGGCTGATCGAGGAAGGCGTCGAGCGTGACGGCGGGCTCCTCGTGCGGCTGATCATCGCGGAAGCGGAGGGAGTCGGTCATCAAAGCCCTCCTTTGATATCGTCACCCCAGCGAAGGCTGCGGTCTCGTGAGGCAGGATACGCCGCCTGAGATGCCAGCTTTCGCTGGCATGACGGAATTGGGCCAAGGTCGCGCTCATCCATAGATCGCCTCCTTGAACGGCTCCATCCCGACGCGGCGGTAGGTATCGAGGAACCTCTCGCCGGGATCGCGTAGCGCGCGGTAGGTCTCGATCGCTTTCTCGACCGCCTCGACCACGCCATCCTCGTCGAACCCCGGCCCGGTGATCTTGGCGGTCGTCGTATCCTCCGCGCCCGAGCCGCCAAGCAGGAGCTGGTAGTTCTCCACGCCCTTCCGATCGACGCCGAGGATTCCGATATGCCCGGCATGGTGGTGCCCGCAGGCGTTGATGCAGCCCGAGATCTTGATCTTGAGCTCGCCCAAATCCTGCTGCCGGTCGAGGTCGGCGAAGCGGCTCGCGATCTTCTGCGCGACCGGAATCGAGCGCGCATTGGCGAGGCTGCAATAATCGAGGCCGGGGCAGGCGATGATGTCGGTGACGAGGTCGAGATTGACGTCGGCCAGCCCCGCCGCGTCGAGCGCCTGCCACACCGCATAAAGGTCCGCCTTGCGGACGTGCGGCAGGACGAGGTTCTGCGCATGGGTCACGCGCAACTCGTCGAAGCTATAACGTTCGGCGAGATCGGCCACGAGCTCCATCTGCTCGGCCGTGATGTCGCCGCCGATGCCGGCGATCGGCTTCAGGCTGATGTTGGCGATGGCATAGCCCGGCGCCTTGTGCGGCGCGACCTGGCGATCGACCCACAGCGCGAAATCGGGGTCCGAACGGGCGATCTCCTCGGACAGCCCCGTCTCGAACGGCGGCGGGGTAAAATATGCGGCGATACGCTCGAATTCGGCGCGCGGCGGATCGGTGCCGAGCGTCGCGATATGGGCGTACTCCTCCTCCACCTGCCGGGTGAACTCCTCGACGCCGAGGTCGTGGACCAGGATCTTCATCCGCTGCTTGTGGATATTGTCGCGCCGCGCATGGCGGTTCCACACGCGCAGGATCGCCTGAACATAGCTGAAGAGGCGATCGGCCGGGCAGAACTCGCGGATCAACGATGCGACGAAGGGCGTGCGCCCCATGCCGCCGCCGGCATAAATTTCGAACCCGTCCTCGCCCGCCTCGTTGCGGACCAGCCTGAGGCCGACATCGTGCCAGCGGATCGCGGCGCGGTCGCCCGGGGCTGCGGTCAGCGCGAACTTGAACTTGCGCGGCAGGTAGCTGAACTCGGGATGGAAGGTCGTCACCTGCCGCAGCAGCTCGGCCCAGGGGCGCGGGTCGGCGATCTCGTCGGCGGCCGCGCCGGCGTACTGGTCCGCCGAGATGTTGCGGATGCTCTCGCCCGAAGTCTGGATGCAGTGGAGCTGGACGGTGGCGAGCTTGGCCAGGATATCCGGCGTGTCGCGCAGCTCGATCCAGTGGAACTGCATGTTCTGGCGCGTGGTGAAATGCCCATAGCCGCGATCATAGGCGCGCGCGATATGGGCCAGCATCCGCACCTGCCGGCTCGAAAGCGTGCCGTAGGGAATGGCGACGCGCAGCATATAGGCGTGGAGCTGGAGATAGAGGCCGTTCTTCAAGCGCAGCGGCTTGAATTGATCCTCCGTCAACGCGCCCGAAAGACGGCGCGCCACCTGCTCGCGATATTCGTCGACGCGCGCATCGACGATCGCCTGGTCGTAATGGTCGTATCTATACACGGACGGCAGCCTTGATGGGGTTCACGCGAAGGCGCGAAGGCGCAAAGAAAAAGGAGATTCGCGCAGAGACGCGGAGACGCAGAGGCGACCGGCTCTCGGTCGCGGCAGCGGCCATTATCCTGAAACGCGAGCACCGAATCGAAAGGCCGCGCTGACGCGCGACCGTGGCGCCGGGCAAAGCATCTCTGCGTCTCCGCGTCTCCGCGTGAGAAAAACCTTCTTCGCGCCTTCGCGCCTTCGCATGGACCGGGAAACTCATATCACCCAACTCCCCGTCGTCGGGTCGATCGGCTTGCGGTTGAGGTCGGGCCGCACGGTGGGGCCGCGTGCGCGGATGCGGTCCTTGATGTGGGCGGGGCGTGGCCCCTGACGGGTGGGCTCGGCGTCGATCAGATAGGGGTTGTTGACCCGCCGCGCCGCTTCCTCGCGCGCGATCAGCGCCGCGCCCGTCTCGCCGACATCCGCCGCGTCCTCGATCAGGCGGGTCCAGCCCTCGCCGTCCCACCAGACGACATCGCCGGTGGGAAGGTCGTTTCCGGTCGCGAGCTTCATGCCAGCGCCTCCGCGGTGGCGGCGAAGGCGGCCAGCCGGTTCTCGGCGTCCGAAAGCAGCACCACCTCGCCCACCACGATGATCGCCGGGCTTTCGACGCCCTCACGATCGACCATGCCGCCCAGATCGGCGAGCAGGGTGCGGAGCGCACGGTGGCCCTCCAGCGTGCCCTTCTCCAGCACCGCGACGGGAATGGCGGGGTCCACCCCGTCCGCCATCAGCTTGTCGGCGATCGCGCCGGCGTTCGCCACGCCCATATAGATGACGAGCGTGCGCCCGCGCCCGGCGAGGCCGGACCAGTCCTGCTCGGACAGCCCCTTGCACTGGCCAGCCACGAAACTGACGGCGCTGGACCAGTCTCGATGCGTCAGGGGCAGCATCGCCTCCGCCGCGCAACCGAGCGCCGCCGAGACGCCGGGAACCACCTCGACCGGCAGACCCGCCTCGCGCACCGCCTCCACCTCCTCGCCGCCGCGCCCGAACACGAAGGGATCACCGCCTTTCAGGCGCACGACGATCGAGCCCGCGCGGACATGCGCGATGATGAGGGCGTTGATCGCTTCCTGCGGCAGCGTGTGGCGCGCGCGGCGCTTGGCGACCGAGATGCGCTGGGCGTGGGCGGGCGCATGATCGAGCACGCGCGGATCGATCAGCCCGTCATGCACGACGACATCGGCCGAGCGCAGCGCCTCGACCGCCTTCAGCGTCAGGAGACCCGGATCGCCCGGGCCGGCGCCGACCAGGATGACGCGCCCACGCGCGGATGGATCGAGCAGAGTAGCCATGCCCGCCACATGGCGCGGGCCTCCTCCCGCTTCAAACGACGCTTGCTTGGGGGGAGATTAGGAGAAGTTTCCGGAGAACAGGTCGTGGGCCGGATAGCGCAGGCCGGAGCCGTAGGGCTCGGCCTCGGACGTGAGCTTCGCCGGCTCGGCGCGGGCGGGGTCCATCAGATGATAGACCTCCCGGCCTTCGTTCAGCAGATAGTCGGCGACGATCCGGCGATGGCAGCGCCACCACACCGCCTCCGCGCACATGATCGCGGCCCTCCGTTCGGCCGCGACATCAAGCAGGCGGGTGAAGCCGCCCTGGAAGGAATCGGAGAGGGCGTAGTCCGCGTAATTGTGGAAGCTCTGGTTGGTCCAGAAGCCGTTGAGATCGGGCGGCGCGTCCTTCGATTTGCCGCGCAGGCCGCCCAGCTCCGCGATCCGCAGATAGCCGATCTGCCGTTCGGCCAGCTCTTCCGGCAGCACGTCCTCGTTATATTGGGGATTGCGCCGCGAGCGGGGCACGGTGCGGATATCCACCACCAGCCGCACCTCGCCCACCCGGAGCAGATCGACGAAGGCGTCGATCGTACGGGTGGAATGGCCGATGGTGTGGACGGGGAGCGGTTCGGGCATGGGGCGATGCTAGGGCATCGAGCCTTAAAACAGAACCGTTCGCCCTGAGCGCAGTCGAGGGCCGGGCCTCTGCATTCGAAACGATGCCTCGACTGCGCTCGGCACGAGCGGGTTATTGGTCCGTAGCGCCCCCCGGCGGCTGGTCGTAGAAATCCACCTGCATCCGCATCGGCCCGAGCGGCTCGACGAAATGGGGCTGCTCGGGCAGCAGCAGGCCGGGGGTGGCGGGATCGAGGATGATCTCGGACGGCGGATCGAGATAGACGAGCTTCAGTCGCCCCTCCAGCATCCGGATCATCCCCCACACCCCGGCCTTGGTGCTGTGCCGCGCCCGGAGCGCCGCCGGCAGGCTCGCCTCGTCGAAAACGGGCGTGGAGCGGTAGGGCGCGGCGGTCATGTCAGATAGCCACCCGGATGTCGGCGGCATGCTCCGGATAAGGCGCGACCGCCGTGGCCGGGCCGTGGCCGGCGAGTTCGCTCGCGAAGCCGTGGTTGACGTCCCGATGGTGGGCCTCGTCGGCGCGGACCACCAGCACCACGTCCCGCAGCGTCGCGGTTTCCGGCAACTTCCAGTAATGCCGCGCGATCGCCGGCGCGGGCAGGTTGGCGCTGCGGCCCCCGTCGATCTCGTTCAGATACAGCGTGTAGCTGATCACCGCCTCCTCCTCGAAATAGCCGACAACGCGGTGCGCCGTCCTGGGGCTGACCAGATAGAGGCCGAAAAAGGCGAGGTAGAACACCCACTGCACGCCCAGGATCACCATCCGCTCGAACCAATTGGGCTGCGCCACCTCGATGAAGGTCATCAGGTGCATCCGCTCATTCTCGGCCTCTTCCATGAGGGTGCGGATCCAGCCCTTGTCGTCGCACATGCGGCGCAGGCATTTGAGATGGGTGAGGGTCGCGCCGACCATGCCCGGCACCGCCGCCACGGTTTCGAGCACGATGGCGCGATGGCCGTAGCGCTTGGCGAAGAAAGTGTCCGCGCAGAAGCGCAGCGCCTTGGTGAAGCCGAACGCGATGCGATCGGAAAAGTCGACCGGCTTGTGATGGATGCCGAGATCGACGACGGGGGCCGTGAACATCCTTATCACTCCTTGCTTGTCAGGCCGGCGCGTGGCCGGGCTGGGGACGGGAACCGAGCTTGAAGAACATGCCGAGCTGAAGGCTTTCGGAAATGCGGCCGGCCTTGGCCTGGAGCGCGGCCGCCGCGCCGGGGCTCATCACCTCGTCGGTGGTCTGCCGCCACAACGCCAGCCAACGCTGGAACAGCTCGGGCGTGATGCGATCGCGCCGTCTGGTGTGCGCCGCGAGCGGATTGCCCTTGTAGCGGCCGCTGGCGAGCATCAGTGAGGACCAGAAGGCGGTGAGCTTTTCGAGATGCTCGGGCCAATCCTCCACCACATCGTTGAACACCGGGCCGAGATCCGGATCCTGGCGCACGCGGGCGTAGAAGAGATGGACCAGCCGCCGGAGCTTCGCTTCGTCGATTTCGGCTTCATCCATGATTCGACTCCAAATCATGCATCTGATGCGCATCTATAACGTCGATTTGAAAGATGCAAGAAAAATGCATATAAGAGCGAACATGTCCGATTGGCTGGAGGTTCGATGCGCCTGACGCGCTATACCGATTATGCCGTGCGCGTGCTGCTCTACCTGGGCGCGCGCCCAGATCGGCAATGCTCGATCGGCGAGATCGCGGACGCCTACGGCATCTCGCGCAACCATCTGATGAAAGTGGTGAACGATCTTGCCAATATCGGATTCGTGGCGAGCTCGCGCGGGCGCGGCGGCGGCATCCGGCTGGGCTGTGCGCCGGAGGCGATCAATGTCGGCGCGCTGGTCCGGCATACCGAGGAAGGCTTCGATCTCGTCGAGTGCGGAAGCTGCCTGATCGCGCCCGCCTGCGGTCTGACCGGCGCGCTGCGCGAGGCGCTGGCGGCGTTCATGGCGGTGCTGGACGGTTACACCTTGGCCGATCTGCTGGCCAAACGCGCCGAGATCGGCAGTCTGCTCGGCTTGGGCAACTCCGAGACAATCGCCGCAAGTTGCAGCATATAACTCGCCGGCTCGTTACTTTTCGGTCGCTCCCGTCGCGGCCTGCGGATGACAGACGAGCTGGCCGATCCGATTAAGCCGGATCGAGGGATGCGCCCCGATCAACTCCTTGACCGTCGGCGCTTGGCAGGTTCCGCCGTTGCTCAGCAGGATTTCGAGCGCCGCCGTTCCCGGCGCGGTGATCGTGAAATAACCCTGGTCTCCGGTGACCGTGATGTCGTCGCCCGCCTTGATCCGCGCGTTGCGGATCGGCAGCCCGTTGCCGTCGACAAGCTGGCCGAAAAGGCTGAAGCTGTGCGTCGCCTCATAATGGAGACGCACGACATTGCCTGGATACATCGTCACCTTATGGGATTTGATGTCGATCTCATAGGGAGGCGCATTTTCGGGCTCGAGCTCGACATCATATTCTTCATAAGGAGCCACGCCCACCGCGGAGACATGGCCCGGCCGGATAAGATCGGCCGACTGATTGTCTACGCGGACCCTGTAGCCGCTGTTCGCAGGGGCCTGATCGTCGATGCTGTCCGCCTGTCCGATGTCGGAAAGGATCACCGCCTGGCCGGGTTGCGCGAGGCCCAGCTTGACCAGCCCGCCGCCGATCGCGAATCCTGTCTGGCCGTTCGCGAAGATCGATCCGAGATCGCCGCTGTTGCGGGTCCGCTGATATTGGGCCGTAACGTCCAATTGGCCGAGTGAAGAGGCGACATCGCTGCTGACGAAGGCGCGATCGCTGTCGGCATCGGTCGAGACCCCTGCCTGGTTCACCACATCCGCGCCCAGCAGCCTGTCACGGCGCGAGACGGTCGCGTTGAGGATGGGCGAGAAGCCTTCGCGGGTTCCGCCGGAGGAATCGGGCACCACTTCCGCTCCGCCGGTTACGGACGCGGTCGTCCGGCTGTCGAGCCCGAAGTTCAGGCTGAGCGTGAAGCCGATCCGGGTATCGTTGGTGGAACTGGCGGCGAAGGCCGTGAGCAGTGTGTTGTGATGGGCGATGACGATCGCCTTGGTATAGCGTACTGAGGCACTATACTGATCCGGCAATCCCGGCGATCGGGTATAGCTGCCCGAAAGGCTGGCCGAGCCGCCCCAGATCGGGAAATCGACCGAGCCCAGCACGCTCGATTCGGAACGAACGAACGCGCGATATTTGCCTTGGCGGAAATCGGCGAGATCGAAATCATTATTGGTCGAATGAATACGCCGGAGCGTCGCCGAAAGCCTTACGTCATGGATGCTGGTCATCCCCGTGACGAGCGCGCCGTAGGAGCCGTCGGTGCCGGCGGCGACGGTGATGAAGCCCTGAAGATTGCCTCGGAAGGTGGTCAGCGAAGCCTCGGCATATTCCTTGCCGTCAATGCTGAGCAGATTGAGCTCCACTCCCGTCGCCTTGCCGATTCGCCGTGCGATCCGGCCGCCAATCACCGGTTTTCCGCCGATGCGCGGGAAGAAGGGCTGATCGATATTGTCCTGATCGAGCCCGATATCGAACCGATCCTGGGCGTAGAAGCCGGCGCGTACGCTGAACTCGGTCTTGCCGGGCAGCGGCAGGCCGGCCGCCTTGGTGAAGGAACGCACTTCCTGAAGGATCACCGACCCTTGCGCGCGCGCGATGATCGTGACGGGATAGGATCCTTCGGGCAGGCTCGAAGTGTCTATCAGTTGCAGGCCGGCCTGATAATGCTGCACCGAAACCAGCACACCCTGCCGTCTCAGTTCGACATCGGCGTCGCGCGGCAGCACGATCTGGATCGGCGTGGCGATCGAGCCGCCATAGGCGCTGCTCGGATAAAAGCTGCCGAACTCGCCGCCGACCAGCCGATAGGAGGTGAGCAAGCGGGTGCTGAGATCCTCGAACAGGCCGGCGCGGGCGATGCGGTCCGTCCAGACATGCTGAACGAACGCGTCATTCACACGCGCGCCCTGGTCGCCGTCCACAAGCGTCTGCGCTATGAAGGCGGTCTGCCCGAAGCTCGCGGCGGTATCGAAGGTGCCGCCGAACTGCACGCCACCGCCGGGTCCGCTCGACGACGCGACCGAGAAGGCGACATTCTGGATGAGCGATGGGCCGCTGATGGAAGGCCCGAGCGGATGATAGGCGCTGGCCGGCGCGCGAACGACGTCGGCCGGGGCGAAGAACAGCTCGACCGAGAAATGCTCGGAATCGACGATCGCCCCCTCCTGTCCTGGCGGCAGCAATCCGCAATTCGTGGTCTGGCCGGGAAAGCAGCGATATTTCTCGTTCAGGTCGAGCGGGTGCGAGAGGACGCGGAGCGCGGCCTCATGCGAGACCAGCCCGTTGAGAGCGGCCGCGACCTCTTCGGGATTGGAATAAGTCAGCTTGCCATTGGCGAGTGCCGCGCGGAAGGCGCCAATCCGGCGGCCGAGATAATAGGTGTCGAACAGGGTATCGACAGGGGCGGTAAGCCCTTCGAAGCCGGGCGGCGGGGTGGTTTCGAGCGTCTGGCCCGAAGCGATGATGACATGATCCTCCGACTGCTGGCTTGGCGCCGCAGGCGTGCGTTTGGGCGCGTTGGGCGCCGCGATTGCGGGCGCGCTCAACGCCAGAATCGCGCAGGAACAGCAAAGCCGGGCGAAAAGCGACACCTGCACCCAAGCCCCCCTTTCGACTTCAGGTGGGTGAAACGGAGATTTGAAGCTGCGTGAGATATTGGCCCGCGATCGCGGCGGTCAGGCTCGATTGATCAAACCGGACCTCGATCGTGGCGTTGGCCGCGCCGGCGCAGCTTCCCTTTTCGAGCGTGCGTCCGTCAAAGAAGAGGACGCCCCCGTTGGTGGATTTCTGGCTACCGGAATCGCCCGTTGTCGTATGAAAATCGATGGTGAAAGGCGGCGTGACGCCAGGTTTCGCCGGGCTGGTCAGCATCACTTGCAAACGGTAGCGCCCTGTCGTGCTGGCGACGCAAAGCTGGCTTTTCGCGACCAGATCGCCCTTGCCGTACCAGTTCAGGTCGGCGCTTGCCGCATTGAGGACGCGTACGCTGGCGGAAGGCGCCTCTGCGATCGGCGCGGGCGCGCTGGCTGCGGGAGATGTGAAGCTCGCGACCGCCCAAAGCCCCGCCAATGCGATGCCGACCGACTTCATGCCCCCTCTCCCCCTATGCGCTTGGGGCGGGAATTTCTCCCCGCCCCGTCGGCCTTGTTCAGATCAAGGAACCGAAACCACCACCGAGAGCGTGCCGGTGTAGGTGTCGGCCAGAGCGGCAAGCGCAACCGCGTTGCGGATGCCGACATTGATGGAAGCGTTGCTGCCGCCGGTGTTGGAGCAGTTCAGATCCGTGGCGCGGGTCTGGCCGTTGCGGGTGTTCTCCATGGCATGCTGAACGCCCGGGCGCATGAAGGTCGCGCCGACCGAGTTATAGGTGGCGTTGTCCCAATAACCCACGGTGAAATCGAGATTGTTGTGGGTTGTGGTGCCCGACAGCGCATAGGGATTGGCGTAATCGCCGGCGGTTCCGGCCGGGCCGTTGACGCTCACTTTGTACGAGCCGAGCGCATCGGCGTTCGAGAAGACGCAGAACTGGGTGCGGGCGTCGGTGTGGCCGAAATTGGAGGCCAGCGTCGCCGCGTTGATGGTCATCGACAGATCATCGAGGCCGCGGATGCTCACCATGGGAACGACGGTGGCGTTGATGTCGAACGTGCCGGTGCTCGTGCTGTCCGAAAGCGTGCCGTCGGTGGCGGCATTGGCGGCGGTCGCAAAAAGAGCGGCCGCAGCAACTGCGGTAAGAAGCTTCTTCATGGTGAAATCCCCTCTGTTCCCGATTCCGCGTCGCGAAATCTGAACGAAAGTTAATTCTTCGCCGCTTTGGCGTTCAACAGAGCAGAATCCTAACCAGTCCCAAAATCGGACAAGGGGAAAATCCGTCTTGAACAAGGATTTGGGGAATCGCGCGGCCGGTTACGAACCAGCGATCGATCGGCAAGATCAATGCCGAGCTCTCGCCCCAACCCGCCGAAAATATCAGAACTGGCGCGTCTTGAAGGCGCCTACCGCACTCTCGCGCGTCTTCACGATCACCCTGTCGGTCGGCGCCGAAAGGGGAATGGACAGGCTGTTACCGGCATAGAGCCGATCCGCGTCAATGGTGCGGCAGGTCTTGTCGGTCATATCCGAACCCACCGACAGCGGGCACACCAGTCCATTCGCCAGGAGGATATTGGTATTCCCCGAATTGGTGATCGTCACCTCCCCGGGGGTTCGCACCGCCTGGAGATCGGCGCTCGCATCGGACGGCCGAACGACGACCAGCACATCGTACGCGGCCAGCATCTTGATCGCGAGCGCCTTGTCGTCCTTCTGATCCGCCGCCGTCTTGATGGCGCCGACCTGAGGCGAGATCAGCACGCGATAGATACGGTCCTTGGTGAGATTCTGGTTGAGCGAAACCAGCCGGATCGATCGCAATGCGCCGGGATCGAGCACAAGGCGATTGGGCGTGACCAGCAGGCCGGATTTCTCGGGATCGACCTGCTGCACCCGCCTTTCATTGGGGGTGCCGGGATCGACGATCTCGGAGACGGTGACCGTGACGTAATAGCGATCCTTACCGTCGTTGCGGATCACGATATCGCTGCGTTCGTCATGCCCCTGGACGAAATCGACCCACAGCTTGTTGATCGAAAGATGCGCATGGGCGACGCTTGGGAGAGCGGCCGCGACGATCACGGCCAGAACGCATCGGACGAACCTGCCAGTCAATCGATTTCCCCACCGCAATCCACTGGTTCGTCAAAGGCGTAGCGGGTGCGTATCCGGCAAGTCAATCAAGCCGATGCGGCGGCGGGCCCGGCGCCCGTCAGATTGTCCCGATTGTGAACACGGCGGCGTTTTGGCCGTCCCTCGGCTCAGCGGCCGAAAGGGTGAAGACGCGCTTCTCGAGTTGCTTCGAAACCGAATGACCGGCCGCCTCCACACGCCCAGGCGCTCCCTCGAACGACAGGACACGCAAGGCGCTGGCATGGGTGGAGAACAGCGCCACCCGCATCTCGCCCTGATGGCTGACCATCTCAGGCGCATTCAACATGAAGCCGTCACTGCCCGACTGAACCGACCATAGGCCGTCCGCGCCCTCCGCAGCCGTCGCCAGCGCGGCCGCGAGCGGCGGGATTATGACGGTGATATGAATAACGCCGGAATCACTCGAGCCTGGGGACGCCGCGCGAAGCGCACCGGGGACGGCGAGGCATCCGATGGCCAGCGCTATCGCGGAGATTTTCGGCATGAATCCACTCGGCTGCTGCTGCTACGGTCGATGCTCCTCTTAGCCCGCGGCCATGAGCAAAGGGTTTCTTCACAGGCTTAACGAAGCATTCAGCATAATCCGCGCGGAAATCCGCGGGCGGCCGCTTGGGCGCGGTGAGCCGTGTAGCCTCCCTCACCCGGGATACTCACGTCGATGCAGCAGCCCTCCCCTCGAATTGACTTGCTCCCGGGCGCTCCCTAGATCAGCGCCACATTCGCGCGGGGGTTCGCCGGGCGCGTTCGCGCGGCCGTTCTCCGCCGTCCATTTCTGCTAGGAAAGCCCATGCTCGGCGGCCTCGCCAAGTCCATCTTCGGTTCGTCCAACGACCGTTACGTCAAGTCCCTGCGCGGCATCGTCGCGAAGATCGCCTCTTACGAGCCGGACATTTCGGCGATGGACGACGCCGCGCTCGCCGGGCAGACGATGCGGTTCCGGGAACGGCTGGCGCAGGGCGAGACGCTGGACGACCTGCTGCCCGAGGCCTTCGCCACGGTGCGCGAGGCGGCGAAGCGCGTGCTTGGCCAGCGCCATTACGATGTGCAGATGATCGGAGGCATCGTGCTCCATCGCGGCGAGATCGCCGAGATGCGCACCGGAGAGGGCAAGACGCTGGTGGCGACGCTCGCCACCTATCTGAACGCGCTTTCGGAAAAGGGCGTCCACGTCGTCACCGTCAACGATTATCTCGCCACCCGCGACGCCGAGTGGATGGGGCAGGTCTATCGGTTCCTCGGCCTTTCGGTGGGCGTCATCATCCCCAACCTCACCGACGAGCAGCGCCGCGACGCCTACGCCGCCGACATCACTTACGGCACCAACAACGAGTTCGGCTTCGATTATCTGCGCGACAACATGAAATATGATCGCGCGCAGATGGTGCAGCGGCCGTTCAATTTCGCGATCGTCGACGAGGTGGATTCGATCCTGATCGACGAGGCGCGCACCCCCCTCATCATCTCCGGCCCGACCGACGACAAGTCCGAGCTCTATATCGGCGTCGACAAGGTGGTGAAGCAGCTCACGTCCGACGATTACGAGTTCGACGAGAAGCAACGCACTGTGGTGCTGACCGAGGACGGCACCGAAAAGGCCGAGCGGCTGCTGGAGGACGCCGGGCTGCTCGAAGGATCGAACCTCTATGATTTCGAGAATACGCCGGTGGTTCACCACCTGAACCAGGCGCTCAAGGCCAATGTCGTGTTCAAGCGCGACATCGATTACATCGTCAAGGACGACAAGGTCATCATCATCGACGAGTTCACCGGCCGCATGATGGACGGCCGGCGCTGGTCGGACGGGCTTCACCAGGCGGTGGAGGCCAAGGAGGGCGCGAAGATCGAGCCCGAGAACCAGACGCTCGCCTCGATCACCTTCCAGAATTATTTCCGCATGTATCCGAAGCTCTCCGGCATGACGGGCACGGCCGCGACCGAGGCCGCCGAGTTCTTCGAGATATACAAGATGAACGTCGTCACCATCCCGACGAACCTGCCGGTCCGCCGGATCGACGAGGATGACGAGTTTTACAAGAACATGCACGACAAGTTCGGCGCGATCGCCAGGGCGATCCGCGAGAAGCAGGAGATCGGGCAGCCGGTGCTGGTCGGCACCGTCTCGATCGAGAAGTCCGAGCTTCTGTCCGAATTCCTGAAGCGCGAGAATGTCCGTCACGCAGTGCTGAACGCGCGCTATCACGAGAGCGAGGCGCACATCGTGGCGCAGGCCGGGCGGCTCGGCGCCGTCACCATCGCCACCAACATGGCGGGCCGCGGCACCGATATCCAGCTCGGCGGCAATCTCGAGTTCCGCATGCTCGACGAGCATCCCGATCTCGTCGCGGGCACGCCCGAATATGAGGAAGTGGCGAACCGCATCCGCGCCGAGATCGAGGCCGAGAAGCAGCGCGTGCTCGAAGCCGGCGGCCTGTTCGTGCTCGGCACCGAGCGGCACGAGAGCCGGCGCATCGACAACCAGCTCCGCGGCCGTTCGGGCCGCCAGGGCGATCCGGGCCTCTCCCGCTTCTATCTCAGCCTCGACGACGATCTGCTGCGCATCTTCGGCCCGCAGACCATGTTCGCGCGGATGATGAACAAGAATCTGGAGGACGGCGAGGCGATCATCAGCCCCTGGATCACCAAGGCGATCCAGACCGCGCAGGGCAAGGTCGAGGCGCGCAACTACGATATCCGCAAGCAGGTCGTCGAATATGACGACGTGATGAACGATCAGCGCAAGATCATCTACGAGCAGCGCGCCGACATCATGGATTCGGCCACCGTCGACGATGTGACCGACGAGATGCGCGGCGCGACCGTCTCGGCGCTGGTGGGCGACGCCTGCCCGGTCGGCACCTATCCCGAGCAGTGGGACGGCGAGGCGCTTGCGGCGCGCGTGCGCGAGGTGTTCGGCCTCGATCTGCCGGTCATCGACTGGATCGCCGAGGAGGGCATCGAGCCGGAAATCCTGGCCGAGCGCATCAAGGAGGAAGCCGACGCACAGATCGCCCGGAAGATCGAGGAAGTCTCGGTCGAAACCTGGCGCGGCGTCGAGAAAAGCGTCCTTCTGCAGTCGCTTGACGAGCATTGGAAGGATCACCTCTCAAGGCTCGATTCGCTGAAGCAGGTCATCCACCTGCGCGCTTATGCGCAGAAGACGCCGATCAACGAATATAAAGCCGAAGGCTTCCTGATGTTCGAGCGGATGCTGGAGGCGATCCGCGAGGATGTGACGCGCATCCTGGCGAACGTCAGCTTCCGCATGCCGCCGCCGCTGCCCGAGCTGCCGGAGTTCCTGACCACCCATATCGATCCGTTGATGGCGACGGACGATACGCGCGATTTCGACGCGGGCGAGCTCGGCCTCGTCACCACCCGCATCGCGCCGATGCAGATCCCCCAGCCGGACATGCCCGCCTCGCTGGGCGACGATCCGGCGGATTGGGAAGGCAAGGTCGGCCGCAACGCGCCTTGCCCGTGCGGATCGGGCAAGAAATACAAGCATTGCCACGGGGCGCTGTAGAGCAAAGGGATTTCAGGGAACTCGGGCACTTACCCCGAATTCTTCTTACGCGCTCAACGCCTGGGCAGGCTCGTCACCTGAGAATAGACGACCACCCACTTGCCGCTGCGCCGCGCCGCACGGACACGTCAGGCATAGCGGCGAGCGGGATCATTCCTGATCGCCGCCCCTGTATCCCGCCCCGTCGGCGAGATCGGTGAACCGGGTGATCCGCGCATCGAACTTCAAGGGCACCGTTCCGGTCGAGCCGTGGCGCTGCTTGGCGACCACCACCTCGGCGATGCCGTGGACCTTCTCCATCGCCCGCATCCATTCGTTGAAGGCGATCACCTCCGGGTCCATGTCGCCTGCATCGTGGCCGGGCTCGGTGGGCTTCTGGAAATTGACGTAATATTCCTCGCGATAGACGAACAGCACGATGTCCGCGTCCTGCTCGATCGAGCCGGATTCGCGCAGGTCCGACAGGATTGGCCGCTTGTTCTCGCGCGCTTCCACCTGGCGGCTGAGCTGGGAGAGCGCCACCACCGGCACCTGCAATTCCTTGGCGAGTTGCTTCAGGCCCCGGCTGATCTCCGAGATTTCCTGCACGCGGTTCGCCTCGCTCGATCTGCCGGAGCCCGAAAGGAGCTGGAGATAGTCGACGATCACCAGATCGATGCCGCGCTGGCGCTTCAGGCGGCGCGCCCGCGTGCGCAGCGCCGCGATGGTGAGGCCGGGGGTATCGTCGATATAGAGCGGCAGCGTCTCGAGGTCCGCCGCCGCGCGCGCGAGATTGCGGAAATCATGCTGCGAAATCTTGCCCATGCGCAGATTTTCGGAGCTGATCCCCGATTGCTCGGCAAGGATGCGGGTGGCGAGCTGGTCGGCCGACATTTCGAGGCTGAAGAAGGCGACGCCCGCCCCCAGCGACTTCTCCTCCGCGATGCCGTCCTCCCTGTCGCGCACCTTCCGGAGCGCGGCGTTGAAGGCGATGTTGGTGGCGAGCGAAGTCTTGCCCATGCCGGGGCGCCCGGCGAGGATGATGAGATCGGAGCGGTGCAGGCCGCCCATCTTGGCGTTGAGGCTGTCGAGCCCGGTGGTGATGCCGGAGACATGCCCGCCCGAATTGAGCGCGCGCGCAGCCATCTCGACCGCCAGCTTGGTCGCCTGGCCGAAGCTCTTGACCGAGCCCTGCTCGCCGCCCTCCTCGGCGACCTTGTAGAGCGCGACCTCGGCCTCCTCGATCTGCGTCTTGGGATCGACCTCGTCGGAGGTGTCCATCGCGCTTTCGACCATGCCGCGGCCGACTTCGACCAGCGCGCGCAGCAGCGCGAGATCGTAAATCTGCGCCGCGAAATCCCGCGCGCCGATCAGCGCCGCGCCCGATCCGGTGAGCTGGGCCAGATAGCCGGGGCCGCCCAGTTCCTTCATCGCCTCGTCCGCCTCGAACAACGGGCGGAGCGTGACCGGGTTGGCGATCATGTTGCGATCGACGAGGCGCAATATCTGCTCGTAGACTCGGCCGTGGACGGGCTCGAAGAAATGCTCGGGCCGCAGCTTGAGCTGCACGTCCTCGGTGAGCCGGTTGTCGATCATCAGCGCGCCGAGCAGCGCCGCCTCGGCTTCGATATTCTGCGGCAGCGCCTGCGGCTCGGGTGTGGTTGCGCCGGAGGAGATGATTCGGACGGGTTCGGCCATGCGCCTCTTGTCCGCCTTCCCGCCCTCTCCCTCAAGCGTCCTGCGCTGTTCATCCACGGAGAAGATGAGCTGTTGTGGATAGAATCTTCCGTTCGTGTCGAGCGAAGTCGAGACACATGCCCTCGCCGGGCCGCTCGGGACGAACGGGCAAAGGCGCTCACCCTTCCTCTCGCCAACCTGTCGCGGACCCTCTAAGCGGTTGGGAAATGAGCGACCCGCGCATCATCGACATCACGCTCGACGAGCGCACGATCCTCTGGCGCAACGCCGATATCGAGCAGGAGCGCAAGGTCGCCATGCTCGATCTGCTCAATGACAATCATTTCAAGCC
>DASSTK010000142.1:0-2803 GCA_035707945.1 Sphingomonas sp. | reverse complement strand
GAAGGCGGATTCGGTGGATTCGGCTTCTTCTTCTTCCTCCTTCCCATGTCGTGGGTCATGCAAATGGCGCTGTGCGCACGCGACCCACGCAACCGCACCGAGCGACTGACTCTCTACGCCATGGCGGCGATGACACTCGCGCTTGCTTTCGGCGGCAACGTGAAGGTGGTGTTCATCCAGTTCATCATCACGCTCGCGGTTTGCATTCTCGCGTTCGGAATCCGCATCCGCCCCCGCGTTGCCGCGGCCCTTGCGCTATTGGCGATCGGCTTGGTTCTCTATGTTCAGCCGATTGTTCAGATAACCCGTGTCAAGGCCGCCCAACTCAGCCCGATCGAACGGGTGAACGAAGCCGGGGCGACGCTTGCGGAAGCCGACTACAACCCCGCCAGGCTGCTCGAGAAAGCCAGCGAGGTGGCCCGGACTTACAAGCTTTCCTATGCGGGGAGCTACGTCTATCCTGCGACATGGAATGTCGATCGGTTTCAGATGATATTTCCGATCGATGAGGTGGCGCGGGCGTTGCCGACGGTCGGCACGATCGGGATCGGCCCCACCGTGACTGAAATCATTGAGGTCACGCTGCCTTCCGTCTTCATTCGGAAGACCAATATTTCGACGCCGGATGTGATCGGCTGGCATTTCGGCTTTCGCACGAACGGCGCGATCACCCGCCCTGTCGTCGGTCTGCTGGCCAGCAGCCTCGCTACCTACGGCCTTCTTGGGGTTGCCCTCCTCCCCGGGCTCGTAATCCTCGTGGGCTTTTCCATCATCAATCTCATGGCGGGGAAGATGCAGGGGAACCCCTGGGCTGCCTTCGTTTTCATGAATTTCCTTCCTATTGTAGAAAAGGAAATAGCTCCCTTTCTCGTTATCTACACACATCTCCTTCCCTACGTGCTTTTGACCTGTGCGATAATGTGGATGATCTGGGCCTCGCGTTATCGGCAAGCCGCTATTCGGATAAACCAATTCCAAGGAAGGCGCAGGCATGATGCAGCCCCTCTCTGATACCTTTGATATAGCGAAATCGTGCGAACTGACGCGTCGCAGCCTGTTATCGGGCGCGACCGCGGCGGCGGCCGGCATGCTGATCTTCCCTTCCTGCGCGATGGCACGCGATACGATCACCCTGCGCGATCTGATCCTGCAACCAGTCTTGCGCCGCTTCTACAGCTTGCCGCCTCAGGGCCGCTACGCCCCAAGCGGCCTCGCCGGCTACAATATCGATCATTTCCGGTTGGTCGAACTGCAGGGCATGGGTGAAAGGTGGATCAGACACTGGGTGGTGACCGGCCGCGAGGAGTGGCGGGCGTTCGGCTGGAAAATGCTTGATATCGGGCTCTCGTATCAGCGGCGTGACGGCGGTTTCGATCATGGGTATTTCCACTCGAACAGCATATTGCTCGAGGCGGTTGCGCTTTCATGCCTGCTCGACCCGGCCGGAGCAACGTCCACGCGGCTGGACGCGCTCAAGCGCGGCTGCGACTGGATGCTGGCGCCGGTCAATCTGGAGAAAGGCAAGTCCCAGAATGCGCCCTATACGCATCGCCGATACCTTCTGGCGCAGATGTTCGCCGAAGCGAGCGCGGCGATCGGCGACGGGCGTTATGACGGCGTCGCGGCGGATTTCGCCTCCGACGGCATGTCTCTCCAGCAAAGCGACGGCTGCAATCCGGAAATGGGCGGCGGCGATGTCAGCTATCAGATGGCGGGAGTGTTCTGCGCCATCCATTATTATTGTGTCGGCGCCTCGGACACCATGCAGAAGCGCCTCCGTCAGATGATGACGCGAGCGATCGCATGGGAGTTGCAGCACATTTCGCCGAAGGGCGTCGTCAGCATGGCCGGCAGCACGCGGGTAGGCAAGGAGCATGTCTTCGGACAACTCAAGCTCGCCGATCTTCCGACGATCTTTCAAACATTGGCCTTCGCCAATGCGATCATGCCCAATCCGACATGGCTGCAGGCCGCCAAGGCCGTCGCGACGAATGATCGTCTTCCGATCTGATCAACGGCACGGAGCGGTGTCGCGGATGGCCGACATAGCTCCACCACTTCCCGAGACCCGGCATCTCCGGATCTCGGTCGCGCAAGCATTAAGATTCCCCGGAGGACTGCACGGCCTGGCGGTCATGGGCATCGTTTCTCGGTCCGTGCCGGAATTGGGCCGTGGGTGTCATACTGGTCCACTTATGGCGGTCGGGGGGTGGAGCTTTTTTTAGAGGCGGCCGGAGCTGGATCCGGCCTGAGAGACCATCGCCTTGCCGGCGCGGGCGATCAGGCTCAACTCTCCAGCTTCTGCTCCAGCGTGATCTCGGCGTTGAGCAGCTTGGAGATGGGGCAGCCCTGCTTCGCCTCGCCGACGATGCGATCGAACTCGGCGGGGGCGATGCCGGGGACGTGGGCGGTGAGGCTGAGCGCGGATTTGGAGACCTTGAAGCCGTCCCCGTCCTTCTCCAGCGTGACGGCCGCCTTGGTGTCCAGCGTGCCGTCCTCATAGCCCGCCTTGGCCAGCGCGAAGCTCAGCGCCATGGTGAAGCAGGCGGCGTGCGCGGCGGCGATCAGCTCCTCCGGGTTGGTGCCGGGCTCCTCCTCGAAGCGGGTGTGGAAATCGTAGCGCTGATCCTTGAGCACGCCGGACTGGGTGGAGACCTGCCCCTTTCCGGCTTTCCCGAGGCCTTCGTAGCGGGCGGTGGCGGTGCGGACGGTCATCGGCTTCAGGCTCCTGCGCGGGGGGTTTCGATCGGCCCAACGAGCGGGCGGCGAGATGGTTCGATGCATCCGCCGCGCCTCCTCGCGC
>DASSTK010000141.1:0-3903 GCA_035707945.1 Sphingomonas sp. | reverse complement strand
ACAGGAAGGACGGATCGGGCGCGGTCATCGAGTCATCGCTAGGCAGGACCGGCAAAGCGATCAAGCGGCAGGGTTTGTTGGTCTGCAACTGGTGGTTTGCGGTCCGGCTGCTTTTAGCGTTACGAAACTGCCGTGGAGGCGAAGGCATCATTCATTCGGCACGCTCGGCGGCTTCGCCGATTTGCGGTCGCGTTCATACTTACAAACTTTGCGGTAGCTGCACTGTATCCGCCGGTATTGCCGTGGCTGTGGGGTATTTTCTTGCCGATCTGGACCATTCTGTTGTGGCGGCTTCGCTGTTGGAACTGCAGCGGCCGGCTGCTGCGGCACGGAGGTGCTCACTTGGAGATGTGCAGAACCGGCATGTTTCGGTGGGAAATGTGCCGCCACAAAACGTGCGGGGCTGAACTCCATTAGCGTCGCAAATTGCCACCGCCGGTGTGATCGGAAACAGCGGGCTGTGCGGCGCAAGCTGCCCAAACCTCACGCCGCCTCCAGCAGCCTCGCCGCCTGCGCCCTCGCCTCGTCCGTCACCTCCGCGCCGGAGAGCATGCGCGCGATTTCCTCGCGGCGTTCCCCTTCCTCCAGCGCGCGGACGCCGGTGCGGGTGACGAGGCCGTCATGGGCCTTGGCGATGAGGAGGTGGCGGTCGGCGCGGGCGGCGACCTGGGGGCTGTGCGTCACCACCAGCACCTGCGCGCCGGCCGACAGGCGCGCCAGTCGCTCGCCGATCGCGGAGGCCACCGCGCCGCCCACGCCGCGATCGATCTCGTCGAAGATCATGGTGCGCGCCGCCCGGCTTTCGGCGAGCGCGACCTTGAGCGCGAGGATGAAGCGCGACAGCTCGCCGCCGGACGCGATCTTCGCCAGCGGCGCGAAAGGTGCGCCGGGGTTGGTGGCGATCCGGTATTCCACCCGATCGCGGCCCTCCGGCCCCCACTGGGCTTCGGGCGCGGGCTCGATCGCGGTGCGGAAGCGCGCGGCGTCCAGCTTGAGCGGCTTGAGCTCGGCCGCGACCGCCCGATCCAGCCGCTCGGCCGCCTCTTGCCGCCCCTGGGTGAGCGTATCGGCTGCCGCTTCGTAAGCCGCGCGCGCCGCCGCCGTCTCGCGGGTGAGCGCGGCCAGCCCTTCGCCGCCCGCTTCGATCCGGGCGAGGCGGGCGGCCAATTCCTCCGCCAACGCGGCGAGCTCGTCGGGCTGGACGCGGTGCTTGCGCGCCACCCCGCGCAGATCGAACAGCCGCGTCTCGATCCGGTCGAGCCGGGAGGGATCATGGGCCAGCGCCTCGCCCGCCGCGGCGAGCGCGTCCTCGGCCTCCGACGCCTCGATCACAGCGCGATCGAGCGCGGCGAGCGCGCGGGTCAGCGTCTCATGCTCGGGCGCGATACGATCGAGCCGACGCGCCGCCTGCCGGAGCCCCGCCAGCGCGCCTTCCGATCCTTCGAGCAAGGCGGTGACGCCGGTGAGATCGTCGGCCAGCCGCGCGCCCTTCTGCATCGCCGCGCGTTCGGCGGCGAGCGCCTCCTCCTCGCCCGGCTCCGGCCCGAGCGTCCGCAGTTCGCCGACGGCATGCTCCAGCCATTCCCTGTCCCGCGCGGCCGCGTCCAGCTCGGCGCGCGCCGTCTCCAGCGCCGCCTCGGCCTCCCGCCAGCGGGCGAAAGCGTCCGCCGCGGGCCGGGCGTCGATCCGGCCGAAAGCGTCGAGCAGCGTGCGGTGGCCCCTGGGGTTGAGCAGGCCGCGATCGTCATGCTGGCCGTGGATCTCGACCAGCCGCTCGCCCAATTCGCGCAGCAGCGCGGCGGAGACGGGCTGGTCGTTCACCGTGGCGCGGCTGCCGCCGTCGGCCTTGACGATGCGACGCACGATCAGCGGCTCGCCGGGCTCGCCCTCCAGCCCGTTCTCGGCGAGGATCGCCGCGATCTCCGGATTGTCGCCCGTTTCGAAGCTCGCCGTCACCACCGCCTGCGCGGCCCCGTGCCGGACGAGCCCGCTGTCGGCGCGCGCGCCGAGCGCGAGGCCCAGCGCATCGAGCAGGATCGACTTGCCCGCCCCCGTCTCGCCGGTGAGCGTGCCGAGGCCGGGGCCGAACTCGAGCTCCAGCGCCTCGATCAGAACGACATCGCGGATGGCGAGGCGGGTCAGCATCGCCGACAGCTTCTAGGGCAATCCGCCGTCGATGAGAACGGGGCACGAACGCTGCACGCGCGCCCCGATGCTCACACCGGCTTGGCGGGCTTGGCGAGCGCTTCCTTGACCTGCTGACGCTGCATCAGATCATAGGCGCGCTTGTACCATTTGGAGCCCGGATAATTGGCCCCGAGCACGGCGGCGGCCTTCTTCGCCTCTTCCGGCACGCCCAGCGCGAGATAGGATTCGGTCAGCCGCTCCAGCGCCTCGGGCGTGTGGGTGGAGGTCTGATATTTGTCGATCACGATCCGGAAGCGCAGCGTCGCCGCCAGCCATTGTCCGCGCCGCTCGTAGAAACGGCCGATCTCCATCTCCTTGCCGGCGAGGTGATCGTTGACGAGATCGAGCTTTAGCCGCGCATCGGCGGCGTATTTGGTGTCCGGATAGCGGCGGATCAGCTCGCCCAGCGCATTGAGCGCGCTTTGGGTGTCGCTCTGGTCGCGCGTCACGTCGTTGATCTGCTCGTAATAATCGACCGCGATCAGATAATAGGCGTATGGCGCGTCCTTGTTGCCGGGGTGGACCGACAGGAAGCGCTGGGCCGATTTGATCGAGCTCGTATAATCGCGCGCCAGATAATAGCTGTAGGAGCCCATGAGCTGCGCGCGGCGCGCCCAGATCGAATAGGGATGCTGGCGCTCCACCTCGTCGAACAGCGCGGCGGCGAGCTTGTACTGGCCCTTGTCCAGCCGATCGCGCGCGAGATTGTAGAGCGTGTCGACATCGCGCGCGACATAGCGCTGGTCGAGCTTCTTCTTGTTGCCGTGGGCGCACCCGGCGAGCGGGGCGAGCATGGCCGCGGCCAGCACGGCGGCGACAAGCGGGCGGAGGGTGGGACGCGGCATGGGGTCCGCTCTTAGCCGCTCCCCTCGCGCGTGGGAAGCGCCCGCGCGTTCGGCTGGTCGCGCATGCAACGGCATGGGGAATGCGCCCTTAACCCGCGCGTGGCATGAAGGCGGCCGATGCTGCGCGTGCTGACCCTTTCCACCCTCTATCCCGATTCGGCGCGGCCGCGCTTCGGCCTGTTCGTCGAGCGGCAGACGCGCGCGCTGGCGGCCCTGCCGGATGTGGAGGTGGAGGTCGTCGCGCCGATCGGGCTGCCGCCGGGGCCGCTCAAGCACCACTCGCGCTGGCGAGGGCTGCTCGATCTGCCGGAGCGCGAGGAGTGGAGCGGACTGAAGGTTCATCGGCCGCGCTTTCCCATTCTGCCCGGCCTGGGTGCGGCCAATCCGGCGCTGATGGCGAAGGCGATCCTGCCAGTGCTGCGCGCCGCCCACGCGCGATTCGCCTTCGACGCGATCGACGCCGAGTTCTTTTTTCCGGACGGCCCCGCCGCCGTCCGGCTCGGCCGCGCGCTGGGCGTGCCGGTGTCGATCAAGGCGCGGGGCGCGGACATCCATCATTGGGGCGGCGCACCCTTCTGCCGAGGGCAAATCCTGCGCGCAGGCCGCGAGGCGGGAGGGCTGCTGGCGGTGAGCGAAGCCCTGAAGCGCGACATGAAGGCGATCGGCCTGCCCGAAGAGCGCATCCGGGTGCATTACACCGGGGTCGATCTTGCCCGCTTCCGCCCCGCGCCGGATCGCGCGGCGGCGAAGGCGGCGCTGGGGATCGCCGGGCCGCTGTTCCTTTCAGTCGGCGCGCTGATCCCGCGCAAGCGCCATCATCTCGCGATCGATGCGCTGGCGCTGCTGCCCGAAGGCGCGTTGTGGATCGCCG